>JAHJPT010000268.1 GCA_018819685.1 Alphaproteobacteria bacterium | reverse complement strand
TGCCAAGCCCCCGGTCGTGATCATGATGGTCGGCCTGCAGGGTTCGGGCAAGACCACCTCCACCGCCAAGATCGCCCGCCTCCTCAAGGAGAAGCACGGCAAGAAGGCGCTGATGGCCTCGCTCGACGTCAACCGTCCGGCGGCGCAGGAGCAGCTTGCGGTGCTCGGCCAGCAGGCCTCGGTCGCAACGCTGCCGATCATCGCGGGTCAGCAGCCGGTCGATATCGCGCGCCGCGCGATGGAAAGCGCCCGGCTGCAATCCGCCGATGTGCTGCTGCTCGACACCGCGGGCCGGCTGCATGTCGACGAAGCGCTGATGGCCGAGATGAAGGCGGTCGCCGGGGTGTCCACCCCCACCGAAGTGCTGCTGGTGGTCGACAGCCTGACTGGGCAGGACGCGGTCAATGTCGCCAAGAGCTTCACCGACGAGGTGCCGCTCACCGGCGTCGTGCTGACGCGGATGGACGGCGATGCACGCGGCGGCGCGGCGCTGTCGATGCGTTTCGTCACCGGCAAGCCGATCAAGTTCGCCGGCACGGGCGAGAAGCTCGACGCGATCGAGGCTTTCGATGCCAAGCGCGTGGCGGGCCGCATTCTCGGGATGGGCGATGTCGTCAGCCTGGTCGAAAAGGCCGCCGCGGCGGTCAATCAGGAAGACGCCGAGGCGCTCGCGCGCAAGATGGCCAAGGGCCAGTTCGATCTCGACGATCTGCGGATGCAGTTGCGCCAGATGCAGAACATGGGCGGGCTGGGCATGCTCGCGGGCATGATGCCGGGAATGAAGAAGGCCAAGGCGGCGATGGCTTCCAGCGGGATGGACGACAAGGTGCTCGTCCACATGGACGCGATCATCGGTTCGATGACGCGCAAGGAACGCGCGAACCCCGCGCTGCTCAACGCCAAGCGCAAGAAGCGCGTCGCGGCGGGCAGCGGGCGGCAGGTGCAGGAGGTCAACAAGGTGCTCAAGATGCACCAGGAGATGTCCCGCGCCATGAAGCAGATCAAGAAGATGGGCGGCTTGAAGGGCCTCGGCGCGCTGTTCGGCGGCGGAGGCATGGGCGGTATGGGTGGCGGTATGCCCGGATTGGACGGCCCCGGCCCCGGCGGACTGCCCGGCATGGGCGGGGGCAGCAAAAGCGGCCCGAGCGTCGATCCGAACACCCTCCCGCCAGACCTGCAGAAGCTCTTAAACAACAAGTAAATTCAATCATTTCCCTTTGAAAGGTACGATCCAATGGCAATTGCACTTCGTCTCAGCCGTGGCGGCGCCAAGAAGCGCCCCTATTATCGCATCGTGGCGGCCGACAACCGTTCGCCTCGCGACGGCAAATATCTCGAGCAGATCGGCGTCTACAATCCGCTGCTCGCCAAGGACGATCCCGCCCGCGTGACGATCAACGAGGACCGTGCGCGTCACTGGCTCGAAGTCGGCGCGCAGCCGTCCGACCGCGTGGCCCGCTTCCTCGACGCCGCGGGCGTCCGCGAGCGTGCGGCGCGCAACAACCCCAACAAGGCCAAGCCGGGCGAGAAGGCCACCGAGCGCGCCGAAGAACGGGCGGCCAAGGAAACCGAGCGCAAGGAAGCCGAAGAGGCGGCCAAGGCCGAAGCCGCAGCCAAACCTGCCGAGGAAGCCAAGGCTGAAGAGGCACCCGCCGAGGAAGCCGCTGCCGAAGCACCTGCCGATGAGGGCGCTGCTGCCGAAGCCACCGATACCGCCGAAGAAGCCAAGACCGAGGACAAGGCGGAGGGCTGAGCCTTCCGTCCGAATCCGCGATCCGAGCCTGACATGTCCGACAAGCCCGTCACCCTTGCCGCCGTCACCGGTGCGCATGGCGTGGCGGGCGAAGTCCGTCTCAAGCTGTTCGGCGACGGCTGGGAAAGCCTCAAGCCGCACAAGGCGTTCAACGGCGGCGCGCTGACGCTCGCCAAGGTCCGCAGCGACGGCAAGGGCGGGGCGGTCGCCCGTTTCGCCGAAATCGCCGACCGCAACGCTGCCGAGGCGCTGCGGGGCACCGTGCTGACGGTACCGCGCGCCAGCCTCCCGCCGCTCGAAGAGGGCGAGTTCTATTTCTCCGATCTGCTCGATCTGGCGGTGGTCACCGATACCGGCGAGCCGGTCGGTCGGGTCAAGGCGGTCGAGAATTTCGGCGCCACCGATGTTATCGAGATAGAACGACCCGACGGGAAGGCCTTCATGGTCCCGCTGACGCGCGAGGCGGTTCCCGAGTGGGACGGCGAGAGGTTGATCGTCGCCGAGGGTTTCGTCGACTAGGAACTCCCGCCGAAACCGCTGCGTTGGGCGGATATGTCGATCTTTTCAAAAGCCCTAGTCTTGAGTTCCGCCGCGCTCCTTCTGGCGTGTTCGGAGGCCGGCCCCTCGTCTCCCGAGGTCGCTCCGCCGACGGTCGGCCAGGGCGAACCTGCAGCAGGCACCCGACCGGCGGATCGGCCTCGCCCCGTCACGCTGGAGGGCAGGGTGGAGAGCGGCGTAGAATGTTCGCTCCTGCGAACGCCCGACGGCGAAACCTGGTCCTTCAATGCTCCGGACGGTGCCGACGAGATCGCCTCTGGCGACTACGTTCGGGTAACTGCCGAGATCGCCGACGCAAGCTTCTGCCAGCAGGGTCGCGGCACCTTGATCGTCGAGGCGATCGAGCGCGCCGATCCGCCCGCCAGAGATCGCGACCCGGCGCGCGCGGGGGGAATCGCGGTGACCTCGGACTATGTTCGCGGGGACTGGGTCGCGAAGGGAGTTGGCGCCGATTGTTTGCGGCCCGACTTCGCCATCACGGCCAATTCGCGAGGGATGAGCATCATCGAGACCCGCATCGACGGGCTGCCCGAGACCGGCGTGGTCGATGTCGGTCCAACCCCGGCGCTGCAATGGGACGAGCCGATCCCGACGCTGCCAATCGAAACCCGAGGCCCCGACGGGCTCGCGGTCATGCCGCCGGAGAGTGGGGAGCAGGTGACACTTGCCGGCCATCCGATCCGCGGAGACGGGGTCGTCTTCGTGAAGTGCGCCGACTAGCGGCGGATCGGGCGCTTCGCCGCGAGATGGTTGCGGATCGTCGTCGCGGCGACCCCGGCCTGGCCCATGGCGTGGCTGATCTGGTCGAGCCCCACCACCACATCGCCGGCGGCGAACAGGCCGGGGACGCTGGTCTCCAGATGATCGTCGACCTCGATGCATCCCGCCTCGCTGACATCGGCCCCGCACGCCACCGCGAGCCCTGAACGGATCTGCGATCCCAGGGCGGGATAGATGCTGTCGAAGCGCAGTCGGCCCTCGGCGGTGTCGAAGCCGATCCCTTGAATATCCATGCCGAACTCGCCGCAGGGCCCGGCCACGCGTCTGATCCCCGCCTCGTCCAGCGCCGCGCTGCTTTCTTCCGACAGATCGTGGTCGCCATGGGGGCACACCAGCGTCAGATCGCTCGTGTAGCCGCGCAGGAACAGCGCCTCGGCGGTGCCGTGATCGCCGGTTCCCAGCACCGCGACACGCTTGTCGGTGACCTCGTAGCCGTCGCAGACGGGGCAATAACGGATCAGCCCGCGCGCCAGTGCCTCGTCGTGGAAGGCGTCGTCCATTCCCTCGGGGCGGTTGTTCACCACCCCCGTGGCGAGCAGCACCGAGCGCGCGCGATAGCGCTCCTCGCCGCAATGGACGAGGAATACGCCGCCTTCGCACGATAGATCGGTCACCCGCTTCGGCTCGCGCAATGCACCGTATTTCGCCGCCTGCTCGCGCATCCGGTCGAGCAGTTCGTTGCCGTTGATGCCCTCGGGAAAACCGGCGTGATTGTGGCTGGTCGGGATCCAGCTGGCGCGACTGGTGCCGCAATCGAACATCCGGATCGAAAGGTGATACCTGGCCAGATAGATCGCCGCGGTCAGTCCGGCGGGGCCTGCGCCCACGATTATGCAGTCGTCGATCTCGTTACTCATGGCTCGGTGAACGCGCGGGATGGCAAATAGGTGCCCTTGGAGCTAGGCGGACCCACGTGAGAAGATTGTCGGATTTCGAAATGAAAGACAGTTTGCAATGAGTTTCGCCGCCAGCATCCTGACGCTCTACCCGGAGATGTTTCCCGGGCCGCTCGGGGTGTCGCTCGCCGGGCGCGCGCTCGAGCGGGGGGACTGGTCGTGCGAAACGCTGCAAATCCGCGATTTCGCCACCGACAGGCACCGCACCGTGGACGATACGCCGGCGGGCGGCGGCGCGGGGATGGTGCTCAAATGCGATGTGCTGGCAGCGGCGGTGGATCATGCGGTGGCAAAATCGCGCGACAACGGAACGGGGGAAGCAGTTCCGATCCTCGCCATGACCCCGCGTGGGAAACCGATAACGCAGGAGCGCATTCGTGAGATCGCGTCCGGACCGGGTGTCGCTATCTTGTGCGGGCGGTTCGAGGGTTTCGACGAGCGCCTGTTCGAGGCGCGGCCGGAGATCGAGCAGGTGAGCATGGGCGACATCGTGCTTTCGGGCGGGGAGCCGGCCGCGCTGGCCATACTCGATGCTTGCATTCGGCTGCTTCCCGGAGTAATGGGCGCGCCTTCCAGCGGGGCCGAAGAGTCGTTCGAGAACGGCCTGCTCGAATACCCGCAATACACCCGACCTCAGCAATGGGAAGGGCGCACGATCCCTGAAGTGCTGCGGTCGGGGGATCATGCGAAAATCGCGGCGTGGCGCAAGGCACGCAGCGAGGACCACACACGGTTACGCAGGCCGGACCTTTGGGAGCGTTACAGTGACGCTCGGGACCGACCTGCCTCTGGCGCGCGGCGAAAAGACTAGAAAGACCAGGCATATGAACCTGATCCAGCAGCTCGAGGCGGAAGCCATCGAGAACCTCGGCAAGGAAATCCCCGAATTTCGCGCAGGCGACCCCGTTCGCGTCGGCGTGAAGGTCGTCGAAGGCACGCGCGAGCGTGTCCAGAACTTCGAAGGCGTCGTGATCGCGCGCTCCAACCGCGGCACGGGTTCGAACTTCACCGTGCGCAAGATGAGCTTTGGCGAGGGCGTGGAACGCGTCTTCCCGCTCTATTCGCCGATCGTCGATTCAATCACCGTGGTCCGCCGCGGCATCGTGCGTCGCGCCAAGCTCTATTACCTGCGCGGTCGCACCGGCAAGCGCGCCCGTATCGCGGAACGCCGCGACAACGCTCCCAAGGCG
>JAHJPT010000267.1 GCA_018819685.1 Alphaproteobacteria bacterium | reverse complement strand
ATCGTCCACGAGGCCTTCAGCGAGACCGAGCTGCTCAAGCTCAAGCAGCAATATCCCGGCGCGCCGATCGCGGCGCATCCCGAATGCCCGCCGACGATCGTCGATCACGCGGATTACGTGGGTTCCACCAGCGGCATCCTCCAGTTCGCGGAAACCTTCGAAGGCGACACGCTGATCGTCGCCACCGAACCGCACATCATCCACCAGATGGAAAAGGCGCTGCCGTCCAAGAACTTCATCGGCGCCCCCGGTGCGGACGGAAACTGCAGCTGCAACATCTGCCCCTATATGGCGCTCAACACGCTGGAGAAGCTCTACGCCTGCCTGCGCGATCTGGAACCGCGGATCGAGATCGAGGAAGGCTTGCGGCTGCAGGCCAAACGCAGCCTCGATCGCATGCTCGAACTCGCCAGCGGGACGATTGGCCATGGCGATCTGGGCAAGATATAGAATTCCCGTTGCGGCGTGACGGGTGAGTTGCACGGGACCGGACCGATAGAACGCTTGCCCGCACGGCGCGCTCGGGCGGTTTTCGAGGATCATTAGGGGGCACCGGCATTTGGCTGCGCAAGGGACGATCGGGGGCATCAGGGACTGGGTGATCCACCGGCTGGTGGCCAATTACTGGTCGCTGCCGCTGGTCGCCGTACTGGTCGCGCCGCTGGCGGCGGCGCTGGTGCTATGGATCGATGCGCAAGGCGCCGGCGAGTGGATCCACGACGAGGGTCTGGCGCTGTTTTCTGCGGCCGACACCGCTCAGGACGTTGCCGCAGCGATTGTGGGGGTCAACGCCGCCTTCCTCACGCTCTACTGGTCGATCGTGCTGATCGTCCTCACTCTCGCGGCGGGCAATCTCGGCAATCGGCTGGTCGATCGCTGGCTCGACAAGCGGCTGGTCCGCCGGTCGATGGCAGGGCTCACCTTCTGTCTCGTGTTCTCGGTGATCGTCTTCACCCGCATCGATGCGCTCGAGCCGATCGAGCAGGTCGCGCATTTCGCGCTGACGGTTCTGCTGACGCTGGCGGCGGTGAACACCGCGCTGCTCGGCGTCGCGATCCACGATCTCGGGCGGACGATGTTCGTCGATCGCGCGATTGCACATTTGGGTCGCGAAGCGCAGAGCGTCGCGGTGCGGGTGGCGCAGGCCGTGCCCCATGAAGGCGCGTGGGCGCATGTCATCCCAGCGCCGCTGACCGGTTATGTCCAGAGCATCGACCTAACCAGCGCCGCGAAGGCCCTGCAGCGCCATTCTGGCAGGGTGCGGTTCTGCGCCGCTCCGGGCCAGTTCGTGCTCAAGGGCGAGGCGCTGGTCCGCTTCGAGAACCGCCCTCCGGAAGACGCCGCGATCCTCGATGCGATTCCGATCGGCGATTTCCGATCGAGCGTCCAGTCGACCGTCTATCAGGTCCGCCTGCTGGTGGAGGTGGCGGCGCGGGCGCTGTCGCCGGGGATCAACGACTTCTACACCGCGCTCGCCTGCACCGACCAGCTCGCGCAAGCGATCTCGGGACATGCCGCGACCTGGGTCGACGATGCCCGGATCGCGGTGGACGAGGACGAGCCGCGGTTCGAACTGCCCGGCCAGGATTTTCGCGGTCTGTTCGAAGGGCCGCTCAAGGCTTTCCGGCAGTCGGCGAGTTCCTATCCCTCGGTCACGATCCGCATGATCGACAATTACGCGCGGCTCCGGCTTCTGCTCGTGGAGCGCCGCGCCGCCGCCGGGCTGCTCGCCCATCTCGAAACTCTCGCCACGCAACTGCACGATCACGCTCTGGAACGCACCGATTTTGCGCCTGATCGCGAGGATATAGAAGCCGCGCTCACCCGGCTGAGACGTCTGGACATCGCTCAGCGCGTGGGCTGATCAGCCCGGCTGGAATCGATCACCCGTGGCGAGCACTGCCCTGCAGATCAGGCGAGCCTTGGCGGCGGAGCAGAGCGCGCCAGCACCAGCGCGCCCGCCAGCAGCGCCATCCCCGCGCCGTCCATCAAAGTGAGCATTTCCCCGAAGGCGAACCAGCCAATGCAGGCGGCGATCGCGGGCTGGGTCAGCAGCGCCATGCCGATCACCAGCGGCGGAAAATGGCGCAGCGCGAACACCAGCAACCCCTGCCCGATCAGCTGGCTCGACACCGCAAGACCGACCACCGGGCTCCACCCGGCGGCACCGGGCAGCACTGGCTCGCCGATCGCGAAGGCCATCGCCAGCATGATCGGCGCGGCCACGCAGCAGACCAGCAACAGCACGGTCCAGGCGCCCAGCTCCACGCGGGCGCGCTGCGCGGGCAGCAGGTAGAAGGCGTAGCAAAGGCCCGCGAACAGGCAGAACAGATCGCCCAGCGCGCTGGCGGCGGAAATCTCGAGGCTGCGGCCCAGCAGGATCGCCGCGCCCGACAGCGCCGCGAGCACCGCCAGAGCTTCGCGCGGGAGCGGCCTGCGGCGCAGCGCGACCAGCCCCCAGAGCACCAGGATCACGCTCCCCGAATTGCCGAACAGCACCGCATTGCCCAGCCGCGTCATCTCGATCCCGATATGCCAGCTCGCCAGGTCGATCGCGAAGAACACGCCCGCCAGCGCCGCCAGCCACAGCAGCCGCCGGTCGAGCGGCGCGGCACCGCGCTCGCGCCAGGCGAGCAGGGCGATCAGCGGGATCGGCAGCGCCAGCCGCCAGAACCCGGCGCTCACCGGCCCGGTGTCGGCAAGCCGGACGAACCACGGGCCGAACGCCAGCGCGGCATTGCCCGCCAACAGCGCGGCGAAGTGCCAGGCACTCGCCTGATAGGCTTTCTTTGCCGGAGCCGCGCTTGTCACCACCATGGCCGCTCCCTAGCTCGCATGCCACGTCACACCAGTAAAATTGGATGCCCGCTTATGAACGACACGCTTTTCGAACCGCTGAAACTGGGAGCCATCGAGGCCAGGAACCGCATCATCATGGCGCCGCTCACGCGCGGCCGCTCGAGCCAGCCCGGTTCGGTCCCCAACGCAATGATGGCCACCTACTACCGCCAGCGCGCGGGCGCGGGGCTGATCATCAGCGAAGCGACCGGGATCAGCGTCGAAGGTCTCGGCTGGCCCGCCGCACCGGGCATCTGGAGCGACGAGCAGGTCGAAGGCTGGAAGGAAGTCACCGAGGCGGTGCACGAGGAGGGCGGCAAGATCGTCCTGCAGATGTGGCACATGGGCCGGCTGGTCCACCCGCTGTTCCTGGGCGGCGAGCCCCCGGTCTCCGCCAGCGCCACCCAGGCGCCGGGCCACGCCCACACCTTCGAGGGGCGCAAGGATTACGAGCCGGCGCGTGCGCTGGGTATCGAGGAAATCGCACGCGTGGTCGGCGACTATCGCCATGCTGCCGAAAACGCCAAGAGGGCCGGCTTCGACGGCGTGCAGCTGCACGGCGCGAATGGCTATCTGGTCGACCAGTTCCTGCGCGACAGCACCAATCTGCGCGAGGACGAATACGGCGGCTCGCCCGAAAACCGCGTGCGCTTCCTGCGCGAAGTGCTCGAGGCGCTGATCGACGTCTGGGGTGCCGATCGGGTGTCGGTGCGGCTGTCGCCCAATGGCGAGACGCAGGGCTGCGACGACAGCGATCCGGCGGCGACTTTCGGCGCCGCGGCGCGCGTGGTCGAGGAGCTCAAGCTGGGCTTCCTCGAATTGCGCGAACCCGGCCCTGACGGCACCTTCGGCCAGACCGATGTTCCCAAGCAGAGCCCGCTGATCCGCAAGATCTACACCGGGCCGCTGGTGCTCAATTCGGACTATACCGCCGAGGAAGCCGTCGCCGATATCGCGGCAGGCCGCTGCGACGCCGTCGCCTGGGGCCGGTGGTTCATCTCCAACCCCGACCTGACCGAGCGCATCCGCACCGGCGCGGAGATCGCACCCAATGTCGATGTCCCGCGCAGCTGGTACGGCAGCGGGCCCGAGGGCTATGTGGATTATCCCAGACTGGGAGAATAGACCGACCTGAGGCGCCGCCTGATCCGTCAGGCGGCGTCTTCGTCCGCTTCGCTTTCGGGTTCCGGCTCCTCGGCGGCGGCAGGCTCTGCCTGCTGGGCTGCTGGCGTCGGAGCATCGCTGGCCGCTTCTCCCGCCTCCGTATCGGTCGCGACGAGCGCGGATGCGCCCTGCGAACGCACCGTGTCGAGCGGCAGCATAGAATCGCTGATGGTCCCGCCTATCACCTCCCCCTCGGCGGCGCGGCCGTCATTGTCGCTCGGTTCCGCGACGGGTTCCTCGCCGCAGCCCGCCAGCAGGGCGAGCGCGATCAGGGCGGCAGGCAGGCGGTAATTCATGGCAGAGCGCTCATCTTTCCGTTCAGGGCGGCGAGGAAATCGTCGAGACGCGCCAGCAATGCCTCATCCCAACTCTCGGGGGCAAGCGGTTTGCCGAGCTTCGCCAGGCTGGTGACGCCGAATTCCTCGATGCCGCAGGGTACGATGCCGGTGAAATGCGCCAGATCGGGCGCCAAATTGACCGAGAAGCCGTGCATCGTCACCCAGCGCCGCACCCGCACCCCGATCGCGCCGATCTTCGCCTCGCGCCCATCTACGTCCTTCGTCCAGATGCCGATCCGGCCCTCGGCGCGCCAGGCCTCGACCCCGATATCGCCCAGCGTGGCGATCACCCAGCCCTCGATCGCCTGGACGAAGCGGCGGACGTCGCGACCGCGCTCCCTGAGGTCCAGCATCACATAGCCGATCCGCTGGCCCGGCCCGTGATAGGTGTAGCGCCCGCCGCGTCCCGCCTCGACCACCTCGAAGCGCGGATCGAGCAGTTCCCCCGCCGCCGCGCTGGTCCCCGCGGTGTAGACCGGGGGGTGCTCCAGCAGCCAGACCAGCTCCTTCGCCTCGCCCCGGCCGATCGCGTCGTTGCGCGCCGCCATGGTCGCCAGCGCCTCGCGGTAGGGGATGCGGTTCGCGCTGCGGCGGATTTCGACGGTTTCGGGGGACGCGGGGCTCATGGCGATTGCGTGGCGAGTGGCGCGGCGGTTATCAAGGACGAAAGATCCGGATCGGGGAGCGAAGCGAATGAAACTGGACCTCAGCGCCGCATGGGATGGCGCCATGACCATGATCCGCGCCAATCGCGAGGTCGTGACAGTGCTGGCAGGCGTATTCTTCTTCCTGCCCAATCTCGCATTCTCGTTGTTCCTGCCCGATGCCGGGTTGGCCGAGGCCTCCGCCGCGCAATCGGACTGGGAAGCCATGGCTGCGGTTATCCAGGATTTCTACGCCCAATATTGGTGGGCGCTGTTGCTGCTGGCGCTGATTCAGATGATCGGCGCGATCGCCAGCCTTGCGGTCCTGGGCGATGGCGGACGCCCGACCGTCGGCGATGCGCTCCGGCGCGGCCTATCGCTGCTGCCGACCCTGCTGGGCGCGCAGATCGTCGCCGCTTTGGCCATATTCGCACCCATCGTGCTGGCATCGGGCATCGGCGCGGCAACCGGATCGGCCGGGGTGATCGGACTGCTCACGCTGATCAGTCTGCCGGTCATGATCTACATCATGGTCAAGTTTTCGCTCAGTTCGCCAGTCGTCGCGGTCGATCAAATCCGCAACCCGCTGGCGGCGCTGGCGCACTCGTGGCGGATGACCAAGGGGAACAGTTTCCGCCTGTTCTTCTTCTTTCTGCTGCTGATCGTCGCCTTCGTGGTGGTCTCGACGGTCCTCAACCTGATCATCGGTCTGGTGCTCGCCCTGCTGGGAGAGGCATTGCAGCTGATCGGGCTGGCGATCGCGGGGGCGCTGATCAACGCGATCTTCTCGGTCGTGGCCTACGCGGTGCTGGCTTCGGTCCACCAGCGGCTGGCAGGGCACGCCAGCGTATCGGTTCCGGTGGCGGGCAAGGAGGACTAGGACCTAGTCCGCGTCGCTCTTCCAGCCCCAGAACAGCTTGCAAGGCAGCACGTTGAGCCATTCGAACCCATCGTCGATGCGCTTGAAATGGGGGGCCATGTAGTCGCGCGCGCGGGCCGTGAACTGATAGACCAGGAAGGCTCCGCCCGGTCGCAGCACGCGGTGCGTGGCCTCGGCGATCGCCGGCGCAACCCCATCGGGAAGCGTCGAGAACGGCAGGCCCGACAGGACGTAATCGGCCTGCTCGAAGCCGTGTCTCGCGACGATGTCCTCCACTTCGGCGGCCGAACCCAGCACCGCGTGGAAGCGGCTGTCGGTGATGGTCTTGCGCAGATAGTCGATATAGAGCGGGTTCGTGTCGATCACGATCAGCGTGCCGTCGCGACGCAGCCGGTCGAGCACCGGCTGGCAGAAGGTCCCGACACCCGGTCCATATTCGACGAACAGCTTGCAATCGTCCCATTCGACCGGTGCCAGCATCTTCTCGATCGTGAACCGCGACGAGGGGATGATCGAACCGACCATTTTGGGATGTTCCAGAAAACCCCGGAAGAATACGCCCCATTGGCCAAACAATCGTCCGGTCCGCGCCTTCAGATCGTTGCGATCTAGCGCTCTTGTGCCTTGATAATCGTTCACCATTCGACCCTTGTTTGTGGTCCACGACCCACGAGGCTGGACGGGTTACAGCTTCGTTGGAGCATTGCAACCCGTCGAGGGCGGGCCTAGCGCGGAAGCGGCATGGCCGAAAGCGACCCCTCCCTCCCGCAAATGCCTCCGGCCCCCGCGCTCGCGCAGGCGATCCCGCGCGAGCGTATGGCGCTGCTGTTCACGGTCATGCTGGTCACCGCGGCAGGCAACACCGCGATGCAATCGGTGATGCCCTCGATCGGCACCGCGCTGGGAGTCGCCGATGTGTGGATCAGCCTCGCCTACAGCTGGTCGGCGCTGCTGTGGGTGGTCTGCGCCCCGATCTGGGCGGACCGCTCCGACCAGCGCGGCCGCAAGGCGATGATGGCGCTGGGACTGTCGGGCTTCATCGTCTCGATGGGGCTTTGCGGCCTCGCGCTGTGGCTCGGGCTCACCAATGCATTGCCAGCGGTCTGGGCGCTGATCGCCTTCGCGGCGGCGCGCAGCCTCTACGGCGGTTTCGGCAGCGCGGCACCGCCCGCGGTGCAGGCCTATGTCGCGAGCCGGACCCCGCGTTCGCAGCGGACGCAGGCGCTGTCGCTGATCGCCTCGAGCTTCGGACTGGGAACGGTGATCGGCCCGGCGCTGGCGCCGCTGATGGTGCTGCCGTTCCTCGGGCTGACCGGACCCTTCATCATCTTCGCGCTGATCGGGATGGTGGCGCTGGTGACGCTGCGGTTGCGACTGCCCAACGATCAACCCCAGTTTCCGGCCCGAGGCAATGCCTATGATGCGCCCTATGCCGGCGGCTCGACTGCGGGACACCGCCATGATGCCGCCTCGACGGAGACGGTCGCCAGCCAGGACGAAGAAGACGAAGAAAGCCTCCCCGAGGGCAAGCTGCGCTGGACGGACAGCCGCCTGCGCCCCTGGGTCGCTGTCGGTCTGCTCGGCGGTCACGCGCAGGCGATGATCCTGGGGATTTCGGGCTTTCTGGTGCTGGACCGGCTGGGTCTGCGCGACACCCCGGCCGAAGGAACGGGGCCGGTCGGGCTGGTGCTGATGAGCGGCGCGCTGGCGACGCTGCTGGCCCAGTGGGGCCTGATCCCGCGCCTCCATCTGGGGCCGCGCGCCGCCTCGTTGTGGGGCATCGCGGTCGCCGGACTGGGTACCGCGCTGCTCGGCGGGGCGCAGGATCTGCACACCATTGCGCTCGGCTATGCCATCGCCTCGCTGGGGTTCGGCCTGTTCCGCCCCGGCACCACGGCAGGCACTTCGCTGGCGGTCAGCCGGGCCGAACAGGGGCGTGCCGGCGGGGTTACCGCCTCGGTAGCGGGAGCGAGCTTCATCTACGCGCCCGCGCTCGGCGTGTTTCTCTACAACCGCTCCGACTGGCTTGGCTTCGGGCTCATCCTGCTGCTCTGCCTGGTGGTGTTCCTGATCGGCTGGCGCACGCTGCAGGCCGACGAGACCCTGACTCAGGATCGCGGCTAGGGGATCGCAGCTAGAGGATTTCGAGCACCTTGTCCTGCGGACGGCACAGCCGCACGCCCTTCTCGGTCTCGACCAGCGGACGTTCGATCAAGGCCGGGTCCGCCGCCATCGCATCGAGCACGGTTGCGGCGTCCGCCTCAGGCAGGCCGCGCTCCCGGGCATCGGTACCGCGCAGTCGCAAGCCGTCCTGCGGCGCGATCCCGGCATCCTCATAGAGCTTTTCGAGCGTGGCGCGGCTCGGAGGATGCTTGAGATATTCGACCACGGTCAGCTCGACCGTGGAGAGATTCTCGAGAATCGCCAGCGTCTTGCGCGAAGTGCCGCATTTCGGATTGTGCCAGATCGTCGCCTTCATCGGTTCGGTCTCCTGTGGGTTGCGCCGGGCGGCTTAGCCGAATGCGTCGGCGGCACAAATGGGCCGATACCAGCACTCGCGCGGATCATTCCGCGTCGGTCGGCGGGGTTATTGCGGGCACCCGGCGCGCCGCGTCTTCGGCGCTGATGCCGGGTGCCGGCGCAGCGCTGATCGTCTCCTCTCGCCGCGCGACCCTGCCCGCCCGCTCGATGGCCCTGATCAGGCGGGGATAGACACCGCAGCGGCACAGATTGGGGATCGCCGCGACGATCTCCGCCTCGCTCGGAGCGGAATTGCGCTCCAGCAGCGCGCTCGCCGCCATGGCGATGCCCGGCGTGCAGAACCCGCACTGGATCGCCTGTTCGGCGACCAGCGCCTGTTGCACCGGGTGCGACCGGTCGCGCGACAGCCCTTCGATGGTGGTGACGAAGCGGCCTTCGGCCTCGGCGATGGTGATCAGGCAGCTGCGCAGCGCCTCGCCATCGACATGGACCATGCAGGCACCGCAATCGCCGACCCCGCAGCCGTATTTCGTGCCGGTGAGATTGGAGGCGTCGCGCAGCGCCCAGAGCAGCGGCGTGTCCGGCTCCATCAGATATTCGACCGGCCTTCCGTTGACGGTCATGCGGGGCAAATCGCGGTCTCCTCGGACGGGTAATTGGAGGCGGATAATTGGGGGTCGGGAATGGAGCGCAAGGTGACGACTCCATCGCACGGATCGCCGCCGAGCGGCAAGCCGCGCTTCCCAAGCCATCCCGCCCGCTATAGGGGCTCGCAGCGATGAGCGACACGGCCAAACTGACGCGCGGGGGCATCCGCGGCCATCTCGTGACGCAGACGACCCCGATGATCATCGGGGTTGCAGCCATTATGTCGATCGGACTGGTCGACGCCTATTTCATCGGCCAGCTGGGCAGCACCGAACTCGCGGCGATCGCCTTCATCTTTCCCATCAGCGTGGCGCTCACCAGCATGGGCGTGGGCGTGATGGTCGGGATCAATTCGGTGGTCGCAAGGGCGCTGGGCAGCGGCGACAGCGCCATGGCCGCCCGGCGCGCAAATCTCGGCATCGTATTCGCGGTGAGTTTGGGCATCCTCATGGGGCTCGCGCTCTACGCATTGCTCGATCCGCTGTTCACGCTGATGAATGCCGACGACCAGACCCGGCCCTTCATCCGCGCCTATATGCAGCCCTTCGCGCTGGGCTTCCCGCTGCTGATGACGATCATGGGGTTCAACGGCGTGCTGCGCGGACAGGGCGAGGCGCGCAAGACCAGCTATATCTCGATCTGCTATGCCGCCGCCAATTGGGTGCTCGACCCGATCCTGATCACCGGCGCGTTCGGATTCGAGGGGTTCGGCATCGTCGGCGCGGCCTATGCGACGCTTTCGGGATGGGGCATCGCCATCCTGCTGGGTCTGTGGCTGATCCGGAGCACCGCGCTGCCGTTCAAGCCGATGATGATCCGCCACAGCGCGGTAATCGAGCCGCTGACCGCGATCCTGCGGGTGGCGGGACCGGCGAGTTTCTCGAATTCGATCAATCCGATCGGCCTTTCGGTCCTCACCGCGATGGTGGCCGTCGAAGGGCAAGCGGCGGTTGCGGGATTCGGCGCGGCGGGCCGACTGCAGAGCTTCGCCCTGGTCCCCCTGCTGGCGCTCTCGGGTTCTATCGGGGCGATCGTGGGCCAGAACTGGGGCGCCGGCCTGCCTCGCCGGGCGCGCGGCGCGGTCGCCTATGCGGGCGGCTTCTGTCTTCTCTACGGACTGGCGGTCGCGGTGCTGCTGTTCGCTTTCGGCGAGCGGTTCGCCAGCCTGTTCAGCGGCGAGCCGGCGGTGATCGAACAATTCGCCTCCTATCTCGCGATCGCCGTCTGGGGCTATGCCGGCTTCGGCCTGCTGATCACGGGGAACGGCGTGCTCAACGCCGTCGATCGCGCCCCGCTCGCACTGCTCCAGAGCGCCGCACGCGTCTTCCTGGTCATGCTGCCCTTCGCCTGGCTGCTGCGCGACAATTGGGGTGCCGAGGCGATCTACGCGGCGGAACTGGTCGCCAACTTGGCGGGCGGCGCACTGGCGGCGCTGATCGTGTGGCGGATCTTGCGCGATAAACCACATGCCTGACCTTACCGATTCTTAACCATCCTGCGGCATAGCTGCTCCGATACGCGAAGGGGTGGTGACGAAATGGATGATCTGCTGGCGGATTTCGTCGCCGAAACCCGCGAAATGCTCGATGCGAGCAGCGAAGAAATCGTCGCCTGGGAAGCCGATCCGTCGGACAAGGCGCGGCTCGACACGATTTTCCGCTTCGTCCACACCGTCAAAGGCAATTGCGGTTTCTTCGATTTCCCGCGTCTCGAGCGACTGAGTCACGCGGCAGAAGATGCGCTCGCCGAATGCCGCGCGGGACGGCGCGCACCCGATCGGGCGCTGGTTTCGGCCGTGCTCGCGATCATGGATCGCATCGGTCAGATGAACGACGCGATCGAAGCCGGTGAAGAATACCCCGTCGGCGGCGACGATGCGCTCATCGCGGCGTTGGAGCCGGGGGCCGCCAGCACCGACGCTGAAGAGGCTTGCCCGGTCGCGCTGCGCGACGATGAGAACGCCCCCCGGAATGCCCGGACTGCCCCCGTCCAACGCTCGATCCGCCTCCCCGTCGATCTCCTCGACGAGGTAATGAAAGGCGTGTCGGACATGGTCCTGGCGCGCAACGATCTGGCAAGGCGTCTGCGGGAGGCCGGCGAACAACCGACCATCGACGGTCCCTTCGAGCGGCTGTCCGCGATCCTCGCCGATGTTCGCAGCGCAACCACGCGGATGCGGATGCAGCGGCTCGAACATCTGTTCGGCTCGCTTCCACGCCTTGTGCGCGATCTCGCCCACGAGCTCGGCAAGGAGGTGGCAGTCGAATTCGAAGGCGGAGATGTCGAACTCGACCGCGAGATGCTCGAAATGGTGCGCGACCCGCTCACCCACATAATCCGCAATGCGATCGACCACGGGATCGAACCGCCGGACAAGCGCCGCGCAACGGGCAAGCGCGACGCCGGCCTGCTCAAATTTGTCGCCCGCCAGTCGGGCAACCGCATCTCGCTGGCGATCTCCGACGACGGCCGCGGGATCGATATCGCGCGGCTGGAGGCCAAGGCGGCGGCGGCGGGAGTCTATACCCGCGCCGAGCTCGAGCGTATGGACGAGCGTAAGAAGCGCTTGTTGATCTTCGAACCCGGCCTCTCCACCGCCGATGCCGTGAGTTCGGTCTCCGGACGCGGCGTGGGCATGGATGTCGTGCGCGCCAATATCGAGAAGGTCGGCGGCTCGATCGATGTCTTCAGCCAGCCCGGCGAAGGCACGACCTTCTACCTCCAGCTGCCGCTTACTCTGTCGATCATGCCTGCGCTAACCGTGGAATCGCACGGTCAGCTCTATGCGCTCCCCCGGTCCTACATCGAGGAAATCGTCTTTGCCCGATCGCGCGACGTCGAACTCGCGCGTGCCGGCGAGCGTCAATTGATGACTTTCCGCCAGCGGCGGGTGCCATGCATTGCACTCGCGCATGTGCTGGCCGGGAGCGAGGCACAGCCCGTCCCCTGGCGGGACACGACGCTAGTCCTGATCCGCCTCGCCACAGACGAGATTTTCGCGCTCGCAGTGGATCGGGTCCACGATCACGAGGATGTGGTGGTCAAACCCATCCCGCCGGCGATCATGGACACCGGAATCTACGCCGGGACCACCCTGCTCGACGACGGGCGCCCGATGATGCTGCTCGACGTGCCGAACATCGCGAGCGATTGCGGGATGCTGGACGATTTGCGCGCCGGACCGGAATCCCTGGTCGAGGAAGCAAGCGCAGAACCCGACAAGCCCAGAGTTCCGGTGATGCTGTTCACCGGACTCGACCAGCGCCGCCGCGCCGTTCGGCTGGATCTGGTGCAACGGATCGACACCGTCGAGCGCGAGGCGATCGATCTCGAGGGCGCAAGGGCCCAAGTGGTGATCGAAGACCGGCTCTTCGCTCTGGTAGGTCACGACAGCGGCGCGCTCCCCGAGGGGCGCTGTCGTCTCTTGCGGCTTTCCGACGGCGAAAGCGAGATCGCTATGATCGTCGCCGAAGTGCTCGACGCCGCCGAGATCGACCAGGACTTGCATGCCGATGGCGGCGACCCGCGGTATGCGGGCGTGGCGCTGCTCAGCGGACGACCGGTCCCGGTCCTCGACGTCCACCGACTGTTCGCCGCGCACGGCAACCCCGTGTGCGTCGAACCGGCCACTGCCCACAAGGTCAACGCGCTGTGACCCAGGCCCTGCTCATGTGCCTGATCGCCGAACGGCGGGTCGCCTTTCCCGCAGTGGAAGTGCGCTCGGTGATCGAGATCGAGCGGATCACTCCGATCCCACGCACCGCACCGCACATCGCCGGGATCACCGCGCTGCGCAGTCAGGCGCTGACCGTGATCGACTGCCGGGTGGCGCTCGGCTTCCCTGGCTTGGGCGACCCGGTCGGCAGCCGTGCCGCGGTGGTCGATCACCAAGGCCATTCCTATGCGCTGGTGGTCGACCAGGCATTCGACGTCGTCGAAGCTCTGGGCGAAACCGCGACGGTCCCTGGCGGCTTCGGCGAGGCTTGGGCCGAAGCGGCGACCGGCATGGTCGAGACCGCGACCGGCCCCACTCTGCTGATGGCGATCGAGAAGCTCATCGCCGGGCAGCAGACGCTGGCGGTTTAAGTGAATCCTTACCCGTCCCGATATATGTGCGATTCGCAAAAGAAACCCGAAGGGCGCGTGCAATGAAGAAATGTCTGGTCGTCGATGACTCCCGGGTGATCCGCAAGGTTTCCCGGCACATATTGGAAACCCTCGGCTTCGCTGTCGATGAAGCGGAGAACGGCAAGCTCGGTCTCGACAAATGCGAGGAAGCGATGCCCGACGTCGTCCTGCTCGACTGGAACATGCCGGTCATGACGGGGATCGAATTCATTACTCAGCTGCGCCAGCGCGAAGGGGGCGACAAACCCAAGGTCGTGTTCTGCACAACCGAAAACGATGTCGCACATATCCGCGAGGCGATCAGCGCCGGTGCGGACGAATATGTGATGAAGCCCTTCGATCACGAAACGCTGCAGATCAAGCTTCAGCTCGTCGGCATGGTTTGAGGCGGAGCTCTCTCATGGCCGCCGTCCTTCGTCCCGAACGCTTTGCTCAAGCCGCGGCGCCGCGATCGCCCGCGAGGAATGCGGATACGATCCGCGTCATGATCGTCGACGATTCGCTGACCGTACGCACGGTGTTCTCGCGGATGATAGGCCGCGAGGACGATCTCGCCGTGGTCGCGGATGCGGACACGGCCGAAAAGGCGCTGCTCGCGCTGCGCTCCACCGATGTCGACGTCATCTTGCTCGATCTCGAAATGCCCGGCATGGGCGGGATCGAGGCGCTGCCCAGACTGCTCGAGCGAGCGGCGAAGGCGCAGGTTCTGGTCGTGTCCTCGCTGACTCAGGACGGAGCCGAACACACGCTCACCGCGCTGTCGATGGGCGCTGCGGACACCATGCTCAAGCCGCGCCCCGGCGGGTTCAACGATCAGTATCGCGACGCGCTGCTCGCCAAGATTCGGGCTCTGGGGGGGCAGGCACAAGAGTCCGAGACTGACGGAAGCGAGCCAGCCGCGGTCCCGCTGCGGCGCCGCACCAAAGTACCCCATGTCGTGGCCATCGGCGCCTCGACCGGCGGCATCCACGCGCTCAATCTCTTTCTGCATCGCCTGCCGCGAGAGTTCGACCTTCCGATCCTCATAACTCAGCATTTGCCCGAGAGCTTCATGCCCGTTTTCGCCCGCCAGGTGGAAGCTGCTGCCCGCCGCCAGGCCATGCTCGCCGACGAGGGAACCAACATCGAGCCGGGTCGGATCGTGATCGCTCCCGGCTACGGACATATGGTGGTCCGACGCGCCCACCCGGGTGTCATCTCAGGCACCGGTACGGTCACCGGCCTGGCGCATCACCGCGCCACCAGCGGTTGTATGCCCTCGGTCGACCCGATGTTCGAAAGCCTGGCCGATTGCTTCGACGGTCATGTCGCGGCGGTCTTGCTGTCCGGCATGGGCCGCGACGGGACCGAGGGAGCCGGGGCGGTTGCGCGGGCCGGCGGAGCAGTGTTCGCGCAGGACGAAGCAAGCTGCGCCGTGTGGGGCATGCCGCGCGGCGTGACCGAAAGCGGAATTGCCACTGCAGTGCTGCCGCCCGAACAGCTCGCCGACGCGGTGATCGCAGCGGCGGCGGATGAGGCGGGCGGAGCAGCGGCGTGGGTTTGAACGACGCGTCGCATCGTATCGTCGCCGATCTCCTTTGCGCCCGGACAGGCCAGCAACTGACGGATAGCCGCCTCTGGCGGGTTTCCTCGGCCCTGGCTGGACTCTTTCGCGAACATGGGCTCTCCAATCTCGACCAGCTGGTCTGCCTGCTCGGCGACGGGGACCAGGCCGAACTGGCTACCCAGGTCGTCGAGGCGCTGCTCAACAACGAGACGTATTTCTTCCGCGATCGTGCCTACTTCTCGATCCTGGCCGAGACCGTCCTGCCCGATATCGCCAGCAGGCGTGCGGCAAGCAAACGCATTCGCATCTGGTCGGCAGGTTGTTCGACCGGGCAGGAAGTGTTGTCGCTGGCGATGCTGTTTGCCGGACAGCCCGAACGCTGGGCCGACTGGGATATCGAGATATTGGGCACCGATATCTCGATCAAGGCGCTCGCGGTGGCCAATTCCGGCCTCTATTCGCAATTCGAGATCCAGCGCGGCATCAGCATCGGCCAAATGCTGCAGTTCTTCAGCGAGACGCCGCAGGGCTGGCAAGCCAATGACGCAATCCGCGCGTTGGCGCGGTTCAAGCAGGCGAGCGTGCTTGCTGCGCCGCCGTCTCCGGGAAATTTCGATCTCGTGCTGTGCCGCAATGTGTTGCTCTATTTCGACCCTCCGACCCGTCGGGCCGTGTTCGAACGCCTCTCGCAGGCGACCGCAGCGGATGGCTGGCTGATGCTGGGCGCCGGCGAGACCGTTATCGGCCAGACCGATCTCTTCGTCCCCGCCCCTTGCGGTGCTACGCTCTATCAACCGGTCGGCAGCCGCCGCCTGGCCGCCGCGAACGGGCCAGTCAAACAGGCATTTGCCGGCCTGCCTGCCTGATCGTGCCACGAGTGCTCGATGCCGCGGCGATTGGCCGCAAAGAAGGTAAACCGGCGCTTTACCCATTCTTAGCACCTCGCCGCCTAAAACCCTTCAGGCAGCGTCGGTTCGACTTCTGTTGGGGGATAGTGTGACGGATATGCCGGGCAAGGGAGAGTTCTCGCCGCAGGTCATGGTTCTTGCCCCGCTCGCGATTCTGTCTTGCGTGTTCGCCGCTCTCCTGCTGGCCTATACCGCAAGTCTCTCGGGTCCGCTGGTTTCCACCTCGGTGTTTGTCTCCCTCGGGCTCGCGACCTATGCCGCCACGGTCGCCGCGCTCGTGAGGCACGGGTTGCGGCACGCCCGCCATCTCGAAATGGCGAGCCTGACGGATACACTCACCGGCTTGCCCAACCGTCGTGCCCTGCATCTCGACTACGCTCGCATCTCCCGGCACGAGCAGGAACTCGCCGTCGCGCTGATCGATCTCGACGGCTTCATGCTCGTCAACGATCACTACGGGCATGCGATCGGCGATCGAACCATCCGCGCGTCGGCGCAGATCATCTGCGAGATATGCAAGGACGAGGCACGAATTTATCGGCTCGGGGGAGACGAATTCGCGGTTCTCAAGTCCGGACCGGTCGCCGCGACGTTGCTCGAAGGTCTGTGTCGCAGGATTGTCGAGAGGCTCGCCAAACCCCTCCAGGTGGAAGAACGCCGTCTGACGCTGGGCGCCAGCATCGGCTTGGCGAGAACGACGCAGGCGCAGCGGCTCGGCTCGCCCGAACTGCTGCGGCAGGCCGATGTCGCCATGTATGCCTCGAAGCGCGGCGGCAAGGCGCGCTGCACCTGGTTCAGCCAGGAATTCGACGCCAACCGCGAGCAGATGCGCGAAATGGACGAGGAGTTGCGCTCGGCTCTGGCAAACGGGGATTTCGCGCTTCATTATCAACCGCTGATCGATTGCAGTTCGAGCAAGATCGTGGCCGTTGAGGCACTGATCCGCTGGCCGCGCCCGGATGGGACTTTCACCGCACCCGACACTTTCATTCCGGAGGCCGAGGAATCGGGCCTGATCAATCCGATCGGCCTGCTGGTGCTGCGCCGCGCCTGTCTCGATGCGCGCGAATGGAACGGCATCACGCTTTCGGTCAATCTTTCGGCGGCGCAGCTTCGCAACCCCGAATTCCCGATCCAGCTCGGCCATATTCTCGAGGAGACCGGCTTCGCTCCGGAACGGCTCGAGCTCGAGATCACCGAAACCTGCCTGGTGCTCGATCCGGTCGTCGCCGGGCGCAGTCTTTCGGTGATCCGCAATTTCGGCGTCAGCATCGTGCTCGACGATTTCGGGACCGGATACGCCTCGATCGGTTTCCTGCGGCAGTTCCGCTTCGAAAAGCTCAAGATCGACCGCAGCCTGGTGTCGCAGGCCGGGCAGGACGACGGCAGCCGGGCGATGATGCTTTCCAGCATCACGGTGGCCCGCGCGATGAAGATGCGCGTGACCGCCGAGGGCGTCGAAACCGAGGAACAGGCCCAGATGGTTCGTGCCGCAGGTTGCGACCAGATTCAGGGGTGGCTCTATTTCAAGGCCATGCCGGCCGCTGAAATTCCGCAATATCTCGACAGACCGATCGATATCGCTGCCACCGATACAACGGCAACGATGGCGAACAAGGAAAGCAGGGTAGCATGAGCGCTCTAAAGGACGTGGCAAACGAGCTCGTCGCCGAAAGCGAGATCTCCGAACACGAAGCGACCGGCTCGGAGGCCGCTCCGACCCGCACGGCGGAAGGCGAGGTACCAGCGAGCGAAGCTTCGCTTGGTCGATTTGGCGCGATCTTTCGTCGGATGTCCATCGCCGGGAAATTGCGCACCTTGTCTTCAGCGAACTTGGCGGCGGTGTTCGTCATAATGTTCGCCACTGCGATTGCAGGCGTGATCGCGCTCGACATGCGCGATGCCCGGCTTGCGGTTTCGGAAACGCAGGTCGCAGCTGCCAATCTGACCAAGAACATCGAACAAGCGCGGCTTCACAGCCAGCGCTATGCCGTTACCGGCGACCAGGCCGATCTGGTCGCTGCGCATGAAGCGCTCGGTGCGACCGGTGGCTTGCTGGACACGATCCGCACCACAGCAGCAGAATATTCGCCGGATACCACGGTCGAGATCGACTATCTGGGCGAACAGCTGGAGGGTTATGACCGCGAACTGCAAGCGTTGCGATCGTCCTTCTTGCGCTACGGCTCGGGTGAGCGCACCCAGACGATCGCCGACGCCATCTTCCTGAGCGGCGCCAGCTTTGCCGAGCAGGCCGAAGCCATAAGCGGGGAACTGATCGAGAAAGGCCATGCTATCGACGCCGGTTCGGCGAACGCAATCGTCTGGATTATCGCAATCCTGGCGCTGGTCAGCGCCTTGATGGTTGCGGTGATCTTCTTCAGCTCGCGATATCTGACGCGCGATCTGTCGGAAATTCTCGTCGAGCTGACCTCGGCCGCCGAAAAGCTCGCCAGCGGAGACAAGGCGATCTCCATTCCCGGGCGCGATCGCAAAGACGAAATCGGTGGTTTGGCCAATGCCTTGCACATCTTCCTGCGGGTTGCCTGGCGCTTCGAGAAGCTCATTTCCGAGAAGGCGGGACGTGCCGAGCAAGAACTGCAGGAACGCGCCGCCCTCGAGCAGGAGCGCGAAGACATCCGCCTGCAGAAGGAGCGCACTCTGCTCGAGCTGGCGCAGAATTTCGAAACCACGGTCGGCAATGTGGTCGGCAGCGTCGCCGCCGCGGCCACCCAGCTACAGGCCACTGCCGGTTCGATGGCCAGCGTCGCCGACCAGTCCAGCAGGCAGAGCACGCAGGTCGCGCAATCCATGGAACAGGCCAGCGCCGGGGTCACTGCCGCGGCTGCCGCATCGGACGAATTCGCCATGTCGATCGGCGAGATCAGCCGTCAGGCAGCCAGCTCCGCTTCGCTCGCCCGCCAGGCGACCGAGGCTGCGGGCGACGCCGACGAGACGATTTCCGCTCTCTCCACCTCGGCCGATCAGGTCGGGAAGATCGTGGAGTTGATCCAGTCGATCGCCCAGCGCACCAATTTGCTTGCGCTCAACGCCTCGATCGAGGCTGCGCGCGGCGGCGAGGCCGGACGAGGCTTCGCGGTGGTCGCCAGCGAAGTCAAGGAGCTGGCCAATCAGACCAGCCGCGCGACCGAACAGGTCGCCGAGCAGATCCGTACGATGCAGAACTCGACGGGAGCCAGCGTCGATGCGCTGCGCTCGATCGGCGAGCATATCAAGCAGTTGGAGACGACCGCCGTCTCGATTGCCAGCGCGGTCGATCAGCAATCGGTCGCAGGCCAGGATCTGGCGCGCAGCATCGATCTCGCCGCCCGCGCCTCGGGCGAGGTATCCGCCAATATCGACCAGGTCCGCGAGAGCAGCCTCGTCACCGGAGCGGCTGCCAGCCAGGTTCTCAACTCATCGACCGAACTCGAAAGCCAGGCCAGCGCGCTGCGCCAGCAGGTTAAGTCGTTTCTAGAGAAAGTCCGGGCGGAAGCCTGACTTCCGCCCTTCCCCTTCGAGCGATCATTCCCACCAATATGGCACGCGGCGAGCATCGCCGGTGACGACCTCGTTCATCGTGCGCGCGTCGTAGAGCCGTCCGCCGAGCATCACGCGATCGATATCGTCCGAGTTGCGGATATCCTGCGCCGGATCGGCCGAGAGGATGACGAGATCGGCCAGCTTGCCCGGCTCGATGCTGCCGATATCGCGATCCATTCCCAGCGAGCGGGCGGATTCGATCGTGCCCGCACGCAATGCCTCGACCGGGCTCATCCCTCCGCGCACGAAGCTCCACAGCTCCCAATGCGCCGCGATCCCGGGCTGCTGCCCGTGCGCGCCGATACTGACCTTGACGTTCCGCTCGGCCAGCTTCTTCGCCTCGCGCGCGGAATTGTCGTCGACATAGGCCCAGTCGGGAGCCTTGGTACGACGCGCGGTTTCGGCCAGCAGCATCCGCGGCGGGGTGTGGACCAGCAGCGGATTGTCGAACACATCGGTGGCCTGACGCCAGTAGGGGTCGGCCGCCAGCCCGCCATAGGTCACCACCAGCGTGGGCGTGTAATTCGTCTGGCTCTGGCCGAAGAACTGCAGCACATCCTCGTACATCACATCTACCGGGACGTTGTGCTCGAGCGTGGAATTGCCGTCCGCGACGAGGTTCATGTCCATCCCGAACAGCGACCCGCCCTCGGCGACCACCAGCATGTTTTCCGCGCGGGCTGCGGCAACCACCTGCTGACGCTGTTCGCGGCGCGGCTGGTTGTAGTTCTTGACCGAAATTCCGCCCTGCGCCTTGATCCGGCGGACATGGGCGAGAGCATCCTCATAGCCGTCGATCCGGGCATAGACGCTCGGCGCCTTGGCCCCGTAGATGATCTCGCCGGTCGAGAAGATGCGCGGCGCGAGCAGCGTGCCCGCCCGCTGCCGCTCGGACGCCGCGAAGATCGAACTGGCGCTGGAGGAGGGATCGTGGATCGTGGTCACCCCCATCGCCAGTTCCTGAACCGCCGCCCAATTCTGCTGCGGCACCAGATCGCCCACGCCCTGCGGGCCGTGGGCGTGCGCGTCGACCAGGCCGGGCATGATGGTCTTGCCGCTGGCGTCGATCACCGTGGCGCCGGCGGGCACCTGCGTGCTGGCCGAAGGTCCGACTGCTACGATCCGGTCGCCGCGAATGACCACTGTCCCGCTCTCGATCGCTCCCGCGGCGTCACCCGTCATGGTGAGGATGCGCGCGTTGGTGAGCGCATAGGTGCCGGTCGGCTTGGCGGCCCTGACGGTTCGGGCCAGCGAGATGCCCGTCTCGGGCTGCGCGAATTTGGGCACATCTTCGCCCGCGGGTGCGGTGCGGAACATCGCCGCCGTGCCGGCCGTGTAGAGCGTGGGGCCCATCGACCAGTAGAGCGTGTCGCCGCCGTTGGCCCAGCCGATGTAATCCGCCCCGCCC
Source organism: Alphaproteobacteria bacterium (assembly GCA_018819685.1). Classification (GTDB taxonomy): domain Bacteria; phylum Pseudomonadota; class Alphaproteobacteria; order Sphingomonadales; family Sphingomonadaceae; genus Qipengyuania; species Qipengyuania benthica. The sequence continues at coordinate 27,061 of JAHJPT010000267.1, read as the reverse complement.
TGACTTGCGCGCACCACCGGCAACGAGCTCGCCTTCTCGCCGACGGTGACCGCTTGGCCGCCGGGCAGCAGCGGCATGGCGAAGACTTCGTAATTCTGCCGGAAGGCGACAAAGTCGCCGTCCGGCGCGACGCGGAAATCATTGGCTAGCTCGCCCTCGGCGTGGACACGCACCGCCTCGCCGTTGAGATCGGTGGAAAGCAGCTGCAGCTTGCCGTCCGAATTGCCCATCATGAAGATGCGGTCGTTGTCGGCACCATATTGCGGCACCCGGTTGCCGCGCGAGACGAGCCTGGGTGCGCCGCCCGACACCGGGACGGTATAGACGCCGGCATTCTCGGAATATTCGGGCGAGGTGAGATAGCCGCCGCTGCGCTTCTCGAACACCAGCGTGCGGCCGTCGGGCGAGAATTGCGGAACCGCGTAATGTCCCGGCATGGCCGTCACGGTGCGCGCATTGCGCCCGTCGCTGCCCGCGACGACGATCTGGCCCAGCCCCTGGTCCGTCCAGCGCACGAAAGCGATCTGTTCGCCATCGCGCGACCAAGTCGGCCACAATTCCAGCGCATCGCCTTCGCCGGTCAGTCGGCGCGGCTCGCCCCCTGCAGCGTTCTTGACGTAGAGCTTGCCCAGGCTTTCAAAGACGATCCGTCGCCCGTCGGGCGAAAGCGCGGCGAATTTGGGGATCTGGGTCTGGAAACTGTCGGGCGCCACCGGGATCACCGGGTGCGGCGCATCGGCGACGGTGCGGGTGTCGTCGATGCGGAAGGGAATGACCCGCGCCGCCCCGCCGTCCAGCCCGATCCGGTTGAGCTTGCCGCCGGCCCAGAACACGATCTCGCGGCTGTCCGGGGTCCAGTCCATAAGCGGATAGACGCCATAGACCGCCCAGGTCTCCTGCATGTCGAGATCGAGCTCATCGTAGATCATCCGTTCGACGCCGGTCGAAAGATCCTTGATCCACAATTGCGACTGATCCTTGTCGCGCCGGACGAAGGACAGATATTTGCCATCGGGCGACGGCTGCGGACGGACCGATCCGCCATAGCCGGAGACGGCGGTCGTCACTTCACCCGTGGCGATGTCGTAGCGTTCGATCTCGAACAGGCTCTGGGTGGAATCCTGCGCATATTCGAACACCGCACCGGGCGAGACGTTGCGGGTGTAGAAGATCGATCCGCCATCCGCGGAATAGACCGGTTCGCCCAGCTCCTTCTGAGCGGCTTCGTTCTCCCGTTCGACCAGCGCGACGCCGCCACCGCCCGAGACGTGATAGAGCCAGACTTCGCCCGTCCCGGCAGACCGCTGGGTGGTGAAATGCTTCTTGGCGGCGATATAGCGCCCGTCCGGACTCCAGGTCGGCTGGTTGAGCAGGCGGAAGTCTTCCTTGGTGACCTGCCGCTTGTCCGAACCATCGGCGTTCATCACCCAGATATTGTCGGCCCCGCCGCGGTCGGACGTGAAGGCGATCCGTTTTCCGTCGGGCGAAAAGCGCGGCTGGATCTCCCAGGCGAGCCCTTCCGCGACGCGTGTTGGCGTGCCGCCGGCGATCGGCATGGTGTAGATATCGCCGAGCAAGGCGAAGGCGAGTCTGCGGCCATCGGGGGAAACGTCGACATCCATCCAGGTGCCTTCGTCGGTGCGGATCGGCACCTGGCGCAGCGTCGCGCCCCGGGGCGCGGTGATGTCCCAAGAGGCCTCTTCTGCTCCTGTGCCTGGCTGGACAAGGGCGGGCGCAGCCTGGACCGCTTCCCCGGTGCCCTCCTTGGGCAATGCTTCGTCGGATTGCGACGCGTCCACTTCCTGCTCCTCTACCGGATTGGGCGAAGGCGGGGGGGCGTCGGATTGGGCAGCGGCGGCCTGGGCGAGGAACAGCGAGGCGAGGACGGATGCGACAGTGAATTTCATGGATTGAATCTCCCGGATCGACGCCGGTTTAGGCGCAGATTCGCGAGAGTCAAAGCCGCTGCATAATTGCCGCGCTAGCGGGTCGCCCGAACTGAAAATCGACCGCCCGCGCTAGTCCGCCAAGGTCAGCGAAATCCGGCGGTTGCGCGGATCTGTCGGATCCGCGCTGATCAGCGGTTCGGTGTCGGCGACGCCCTCGATCCGGCGGAACCGCTCGATCGCAATTCCGTGCTGCATGAGCATCTGTCGCGTCGCTTCGGCCCGACCGGCTGAGAGCGACCAATTGTTGACCCGCTGCGGATCGCGCCAGCGCAAGGCGTCGGTGTGGCCACGAACGGTGATCTTGCTGGGCTCCGGGTTGATCGAGGTGGAGATGACCTGCAGCAGGTCGCGGGCATCGCGCGTCAGCGCGGTTGTCCCGAGCGCAAACATCGAAAAATCGGCATCGTCGACGAGATCGATGCGGATGCCCCTGGTGGTATCCACCATCCGCACCTGGCGCATCAGTCGGCGAAGCCGTTCCTCTTCCGCGATCTTGCTCTCGACCCGCTGCTGGATTCGCTTGATCATCGCCGCCCCCTCGCGGGGCCCACCGGTCGCATCGCGTGGGACGGTCAGGGTCTTGGTGCCCGTCTGGCCGGCAGCATGCGGGTAACTATCGACATCGGTCAACGAAGAGCCGCCCAGCAGCCCGTAAGCCCCCGCGCTCTGTTCCTTGGTCTTGACCAGCGTCGGGGTGAAATAGTCGGCGAGCCCCTTGCGCTGGTCCTCGGTGGTCGAACCGAGCAGCCAAAGCAGCAGGAAGAAGGCCATCATCGCAGTGACGAAATCGGCATAAGCCACTTTCCAGGCACCGCCATGGTGTCCCGCCTCGACGATCGTGACCTTCTTGACGATGATCGGAACGGGATCGTTGCGAGCCGCCTTGCTGGCCATGTCAGCGGCCCCGCAAGGCGTCGAGGAGTTCGGTCAATCCCGGCCGCACCGCGTGGCCGAGGCCCGATCTCGCCGATTCCACGACCAGCGGCTGCGGGTGGCCGTAGAGCGAAGCGATGATGACCTGCTTCACCGCATGGAAGATCATCTCATCCTGTTCGAGCACCTGCTTCAGCCGGCCGGCGAGCGGAGAGACGATGCCATAGGCAAGCAGCACCCCGAGGAAAGTGCCAACAAGCGCCGCGCCAATCATCTTGCCGAGAACCTCGGGCGGTTCGTTGATCGAGCCCATCGTCTTGACCACGCCGAGCACGGCGGCGACGATCCCCAGCGCGGGCAAGGCATCGGCGAGCGACTGCAGCGCATGCTGCGGCTCGTGCAGTTCGTGGAAATGCGTTTTCATCGCATTGTCCATGACTTCCTCGACCGCATGGGTTTCCAGCGTGCCCGAAGAGACCACCAGCAAGGTCAGCGTGTCGCTGATCAGGCCGATCAGAGCGGTGTTCTTGAGCAGGCTGGGATAGGCGCCGAAGATGGTCGAATCGGCGGGGTTTTCGAGATGGCTTTCGAGCGCCACCGGCCCCTCGTTCTTGAGCGTCTTCATCAATTGCGTCGTCAGCGCGATCGCATCGATGTGATCCTGCTTGGTGTGCTTGGGTCCCTTGAAGATCTTGCCGAACGCGCCGCCGATCGCCTTGAGCCCATCCATCGAATTGCCCGCTACGATCGCGCCGATCGCCGCGCCGCCGATGATCAGCATCTCGAAGGGCATCGCGACCAGAACCGGACCGAGCGCGCCACCGCTCAGCGTAAACCCGCCAAAAACCATGACGAGCAGGACGATGATTCCGATGATCGCGAACATTGAATGCGTACTCCAGCTGATTGCGCGATCAGCGCAACATCGAGAACAGGGACAGATTGGCGAGACGGACGAAGCTGGCCTGGGTCGCTTCGAGCACGGTGAGCGTCTCTTGGAGACGGCTCATGGTGGTGGCGATATCGGCGCCGCCGACATCGGCGCGCTCTTCGGCGGCCCGCTCGGAATTGTTTTCGCGCCGCTCGGTCATCAGATCGACCCAGTTGAGCCGCGCGCCGATCACGGTCTGCGCGGTGGTGACCTTTTCCAGCCCGGTGTCGAAGCCTGACAGGGCGTCCGAACTCGCCTGCGTCGCGGCATCGCCCCCGGTCGTGAGCGCCGCGGCCAGGTTGCCGAGCACGCTGAACAGGTCTGTCGGGCCGCCCGCTGTTGCGAACTCGAAGACCTCGGGACCGGTCAGCCCTGGAACCACCGACTGGCCCTCGCCGATCTCGAGCGGGTCCACCGCAGCGGTACCGACGAACTGCGCAATCGTGCCGTCATCGACATAGGCTGCACCGGTGGCCTGGCCGCCGAGCAGGGCATGGCCGGCGATGTTCCGGCTGTTGGCCAGCATGACCAGATTTTCTCGTAGCCCCTTCATCTCGATGCCGATCGCTTCGCGCTGCGCATCGCTCAGCGTCGGCGCGGTGCCTTGCACCGCCAGTTCGCGCGCGCGGATCACCAGATCGGCGATCGAACCCAGCGACTGATCGGTCAGCGCGAGATCCGCCTCGGCCAATTGCGAACTGCGCGTATCGACCGCGGCGATGCGCTCGCTGCGCGCCAGCATCCGCAGCCGCGCCGCCGCGACGGGATCGTCGGAAGACCGCTCGATCCGGTTGCCCGTCCCGATCTGCTGTTGCAGCGTCTCGGCGCGCGAACGCAGCACCCCGATCTGCTGCGTGCTGCGTTCAAAGAAGGCACCCGTGCTCAGGTTGATCATCGCCCGATCCCCAGAAGAGTATCGAAAATATCGCTCGCCACCTGCATCGCCCGGCCCGAAGCCTGGAAGGCCTGCTGAAAACGGATCAAATTGGTGGCTTCGTTGTCGAGGTTGACGCTCGATTGCTGTTCGAGCGAGACCCGCGCCGATGAAGCGATCGTCTCGAGCGCGCTTTGCGTCACATTCCGCCCCGCGACGGTGCTGGATACATCGAACAACAGGCTGCTGAGCTTTTGCGCCGGGTTCTCGATCGTCAGCGCCTGGCGCAGATTGGCGAGGTTTTGCGTATCGCGGCTGCCCGCCGCGGCTCCTGCCGGTGCGGTGGCGATCCCCTGTCCGCTGGCGAGCACGACTTTCAGATCGCCCGCGCCGGTTCCCGAGAACATCGGCTGCCCCGGCGCTCCGTCCAGGCCGACACCCGCAGCCTGCGCGGCATTGACCGCATCGGCCAGGCGGTTCGCCATCGCATCCAACCGCTCGCGTGTAGCTGCCAGCGAGGTGAGCGCCAGCCCGGCGCCGGCCAGGCTGCCGGAACCCGGATTGGTCGCCAGGCCGTCGACCGCGAAGCTCAAGGTTCCGTCGGCGGCTTGCGCGGACGAAAGCACCCCCGAGGACCCTCCCTGCACGAAGCTGCGCGCCGGCATCGAACCCAAAGAGACCGCCACGGTGCCGTCGCTGGCGAAAGAGGTCGTGACCGCGCTGAACCCGGCCAGGCGCTCGAGCAGCTGATCGCGCTGATCGAGCAGCGCCGCGCGATCGCTGCTGCCGCTGCCGGCGCGCGCCAGCCGCAGGTTAACCCGCGCCAGTTCGCTGCCGATAATATTGGCTTCGCTAAGTTGCGCATCGGCATCGAAGCGAAGACCCGCGCCAACGGAGTCGAGTCCGGCTGCAGTGATCTCGAACTTGCTTGCCATCGTATTCGCTTCGGCTAGCACTGCCGCGCGTCTCGACGGGTCCGAGGGATCGCCCGCAAGCTGCTGTAAAGAAGCCTCGAATTCCACGATCGAGGTAAAAATGCCCGATTGTTCGATCGCGCTCTCGATGTTGCGCAGACCCGACAATTCGGTGTTCGCCCGCTGGAGATCGCCATTCGTCCGGCGCACTTCGCCTTGCAGGAACGGATCGGCATTGCGCCGGATCTCCGCAATCCGCGCCCCCGACAGCGAGATATCGGCCTGTCGCCCGGCGCCGCCCGAAGCGGCGACCTCCGCGATCCTGAGGCTGCGCCGCACGTAGCCGTCGCTCGAGGCATTGGCGATGTTCTGTGCTGTGACATCGAGCGCTCCGCGCGCCGCCCGTGCGCCGCTCGCCGCGATCGAAAGGAGATCGGAAGCCATCAGTCGCTACCCTGCGGCAGGAACCGCTCGAGTTGCTGCTCGATCGCCGCAGCAAAGCCGAACTGGCCGGATTTCGCGGTGATCTCGGCGAATTGCGCGTCGCGCATCTCGTGGAAAGTCTTGTCGCTTTCGCCGCCGAACAGATCATTGCCGCCGAAATCGACATTGCGGGCGCTGGCGAGCATCTGGCGTAGCAAGATCGCTTCGAACTGCTGCGCCGTTTCGCGCAACTCGGCGCGGGCCGGGTCCACCTTACCATTCGGCTTGTCTGGCGCGACGGCACCCGAGGGCCCGCCGATAGGAATGGAAGCGACCATCAGATGATCTCCAGCTCCGCGTTGAGCGAACCTGCCTGCTTGAGGGCCTCGAGGATGGCCACCAAGTCCGCCGGGCTCGCACCCAGCGCGTTCAGTGCATCGACCACCTCGGCGAGCGAAGCCGCAGGGCCGACCTGCGTGACGACGCTATCCATCTGGCTGGCGCTGATCGTGCTATCGGGTTCGATTGCCGTACGACCGTTGGCGAATGGTGCGGGCTGGACCACGAGCGGGTCCTCGTCGATCCGCACCACCAGGCTTCCGTGGCTGATCGCCGCCGGGGAGAGACGGACCGCGCTTGAGATTACGATCGTCCCGGTACGGCTGTTGACAACAACCTTGGCCGCGCGCTCCGCAGGCTGAATATCGAGCATCTCGATCCGTGCCATGATTTCGGCGCGCGAATTGGCCCCAGGGGGCAGGAACAGCGCGAGGGTCACCCCGTCCTCGATCTGGGCCATGCCCGGATAGAAGGCGTTGATCGCGTCGCGAACCCGCGAGATGGTGAGGAAATCGGCGCGGTAGAGGTTCCAGCGCAGCACCTCGGAAAAGTCGAAATTGCTAGCCACCGCCTGTTCGACGGTCGCGCCATCGGCGATCCGGCCCACTGTCGGCACGTTGACCGTCAGCTTCGAGCCGTCCTTGCCCGAGACGCCGAGCCCGCCCACGGCCAGATTGCCCTGCGCCATGGCATAGATCTGCCCGTCGGCGCCGTAGAGCGGTGTGAGCACCAGCGCGCCACCACGCAGCGACTTGGCCTTGCCCATGGTCGAGACGGTGACAGGAATGCGCTGCCCGGGCTTGGCGAAAGCCGGAAGTTCGGCGGTGATGATGACGGCGGCTGCGTTCTTGAGCGCCGGATTCACGCCCGGCGCCAGCTGCAGGCCGAGCCGCCCCGAGACACCGCGCATGGCCTGCGTCAGATAGGCGAAATTGTCGTCGCCCGATCCGTCGAGACCGACGACGATGCCATAGCCGGTCAGCTGGTTGGAACGGACCGACTGGAACTGGCCGAGATCGCGCACCCGCTCGGCCGCGGCCGGAAGCGGCAGCAGCGCGAGCAGCGCGACGAGGAGAAGAGCGAGGCGGCGGATCATGATGGCATTCCTCAGAAGGGAGAGACCGCGCCGAAGAAGCGCGACAGCCACCCCTCGCGGCCCGCACGCTGGATCGAACCGGCGCCGGAGTAGGAGATGCGCGCATCGGCGACGCGGATCGACAGGATGCGGTTGTCCTGATCGATATCGGCGAGCCGGATAATTCCCGCCAGCTGGACCCATTCCTCGCCCTGGCTCAAATGCATGACCTTCTCTCCGCGTATCAGGGCCGTGCCGTTGGGACGGACCTCGGCGATAGTGACGGTGAGATCGGCTCGGATCGAACTCGCCTGCGCTGCATTGCCCGAACCATTGAACGACCCTCCGCCCGAAGCATTAAGGTCGGCATCGTCGATCCCGACGAAGCGCGGCAGCGACAATCCGAGATTGCCCTCGCGATCTGTCGAGCCGCTGGTCGATTTGGAGGTCTGCGTCCGCTCGACCAGAACCACCGTGACCAGATCCCCCACCTGCGAGGCGCGGTTGCCGTAGTAGAGCGGGGCATAGCCCTGGCTGACCTGGAAGATGGCGCCATCCGCAGGCTGAGGCTGATAGGGCGGCGGCGGCGGCGGCAGCGCGGCCGCGAACCCTGCGGGTCGCGCGCCTCCGGTGCCGCAAGCGCCGCACATCAGAGCGAGAGGCAGGACGAGCGCGAGAGACTTCATGCTGTTCATCCTCACAGCGTCTGATTGGCGTTGCGCAGCATCTCGTCGACGGCCGAAACCATCTTGGAGCTGATTTCATAGGCGCGCTGGGTTTCGATCATCGATACCAGTTCCTCGACGATGTTGACGTTGGAGGATTCCAGCATTCCCTGGCGGATGTTGCCGCGGCCATTCTCGCCGCCGGGGCCCAGTTCGGCAGCGCCGCTCGCGGCGGTCTCGACCAGGAAGTTGTCGCCGATCGCCTGCAGGCCGGAAGGGTTGGTGAAGCGCGCGACCTGGATCTGGCCGAGTTCGGCCGGCTCGGCTTCCCCTGCCAGCGTCGCCGATACCGTCCCGTCGGGAGCGACGGTGATCGCGGTCGCGCCTTCGGGCACGGTGATCGCCGGCTGCACCGCGAAGCCCTGCTGGGTGACCAGCTGTCCTTCGGCGGAAACCGTGAAATTGCCTGCACGGGTATAGGCTGTGCGCCCGCCCGGCATCTCGATCTGGAAATAGCCATCGGCATCGAGCGCGAGGTCGAAGGCATTGCCGGTCGTCGCCAGCGCGCCTTGGGTCATGATCTGGCTGGTGGACTGGACCGCTACGCCGGTACCCAGGTTGAGCCCGGTGGCGTAAGCGGTTTCGCCCGAGGAACGCTGCCCCGCCACTCGAGCATCCTGATAGGCGAGTGTCGCGAAATTGGCGCGGTCGCGCTTGAAGCCGGTGGTGCCGACGTTGGCGAGATTGTTGGCGATGACCCGCATCCGCGCGTCCTGCGCTTCGAGTCCGGTCCGGGCGACCTGGAGAGCTGAGGTGGGCATGTGCTGGATCCTTTTCCTGGATTAGCCGAGGCGCATCAATTGTGCGCCGCTTTCGTCGATTTCACGGGCGGTCGCGATCATCTTGCTGCGCATCGCGAACAGGCGCTGCGCATCGATCATCTCGACCAGGACTTCGGTGGTGCTGACGTTGGATTGCTCGAGCGCGCCGGTTTTGACGGTGGCGGTTTCATCGAGCGGCAGCACGCCGCCGCCCTCGACCCGGAACAGGCCGTCGAGACCCTTCTGGATCGGCGAACCCTGCCAGCCGGCCAGCTTGATCCGACCGATCTCGGCCGGGGGCTGGTCGGGCACCGCGGGGTCGGTGATCGTGATCGTCCCGTCGGGCGCAATCGCCGGGATGCCGGTGGGCGGGACGGTGATCGGGCCGGTGTCGCCCAGCACTGGACGCCCCTCGCCGTTGACCAGCAGCCCGGTCGCCGAGATCGAGAGATCGCCGCGCCTGGTGTAGGCTTCGGTGCCGTCTTCGGCCTGCACCGCCATCAGCGCCTCGGTCTCGATGGCGAGATCGAGCGATCGCCCGGTGTCAATCATCTCGCCCGCCTCCATATCCGCACCGCGCACCTGCACGGTCTGCATCGCGCGCGCCTCGTTGGAGAGACCCTCGATGGTGACCGCGCGCGCATCGACCAGTTCGGCGCGAAACCCGAGCGTATTGGCATTGGCCATATTGCTCGCGATGACGCGCTGGCTGTCCATCGACGCCCGCATGCCCGAAAGCGCAGTGTGGATGAGGCGGTCCATCTGGATCAGCTCCGCAGGTTGATGACGGTCTGCGAGATCTGGGTGGCGGTATCGAGCGCCTTGGCGTTCGCCTGGAAATTGCGCTGCGCCGTGATCAGTCCGACGAGCTCTTCGGCGATATCCACGTTCGAGCGCTCGAGCGCGCCCGACAGCAGCGATCCATACTGGCCGGTGCCAGGCGAACCGTAGCTCGCCACACCCGACAATCCGGTACTCTCCCAGTTCGACGAACCGACCCTCTTAAGTCCGGTCGGCGCGAAGAAGCCGGCGACTGCGACGCTCCCAATCGGCTCGACCGAGCCATCGGCAAAGGACACGTTGACCACACCATCATTGGCGACGATGACACCGGCGAATTCCGCGCCCGCCGCATTAATTGCAGGGATAACTGCGTCGATCAATGAGTTTGAGGTAACCGTTCCATTGGCATCAGTTGGGAACATCTGCAGGCGGTTGCCACTGCTGTCCGCGATGTAACCATCACCGGCAAGGGTGAAGGATCCCTTGCGCGTGTAGAGTGTTGCACCATCACCAGGAGAGCGAATGGTAAAGAATCCGTCGCCGGTGAGCGCAAGATCTAGCCCCGAACCGGTTTGTTCTACCGGGCCAAGCGCAAAGTTCTGATTGACCGCCGCAACCCTGGAGCCGATCCCCTGGACCAAGCGCGGATCGGTCAGCCTTGATGCAGCTACGATTTCGGAAAATTCGGCCCGACTCCGCTTAAAGCCATAGGTTTCTGAATTGGCGATGTTATGCGCAATCACCCCGAGCGAGGTTTGCGCGTTCTTCATGCCGTTCAGCGAGGTGTAAAAGGACATCAGTTTTCTCCGTTGCGAAGGTCAGAGGCGGATTGGGTCGCACCGATCAACTGATCGAGCTTGTCCGAAATCCGTTCGAGCATGGAATTGGTCTCGGCGACGCCTGCGAGCGAGGAGAACTGCGCCATCTGCGCCAGCATCTCCTTGTTATCGACCGGATCCATCGGATCCTGCTGCTGCATCTGGACGGTAAGCAGACGGAGGAAATCCCCCTGCCCCAGCTGGTCCATCCCGCGCCCCGCGACGGGTGCTGCGGAGGCAGCCGGCTGATTGGTGACTGGTGTGATCATTTCATCCTCATCGTTTCGAGCATCAGCTGCTTGGCGGTCGAGAGCGCCTCGACCATGTTGCGATATTGGCGCGAGGCCTCGAGCATCTCGACCATCTCGGCATTCTCATCGACCGGACTTTCCCAGACGTCGCCATTCTCATCGGCGAGCGGGTGACCGGGGTCGTGGCGGCGGATCGGGGCGACATCCTCGCGCACGACACCATCGACGCGAACCGAAGACAGGCCGCTGGCGCGATCGAGTTCCTGCGCGAAGACGGTGCGCATCGGGCGGTAGGCGGCTTCCTCGCTGCCCGCGACGGAACCGGCATTGGCCAGGTTGGACGCCGCGGTGTTCATCCGCACGAGCTGTGCGGACATGGCGCGGTGCCCCACTTCGAACAGAGATGACGGACCAGCCATGCTCATTCGCCCCTGATCGCGCGGGTGAGGGTCTCGACCCGTCCGCGCAAGAAACCGAGCGTCGCCGAATAGGCGACCGCATTCTCGGCGAAGGCGGCTTGCTCGGTCGCCATCTCGACGGTGTTGCCGTCGAGGCTGGCCATGGTGGGAATGCGATAGCTTGCGGCGGAACCGGCGGCGCGTTCGCTGTCGACCCCGCCCAGCCGCGCTTCGAGCGCCGCCGCGAAATCGACGTCGCGCGCCTTGTAATTGGGTGTTGCGGCGTTCGCGATATTCGAACTGAGCACACCCATGCGCTGCGATCTGATCTCCAGCGCTGCACCGTGAATGCCGAACAAACCGTTGCTCATGTGAGCCTCCGCAAAAAACTACGGAACCGGGTTAGCAAGTGGCGTGCCAAACTCGCTGAAGCTCGTCGGAAGCACCGGTTGCGGCAATTTGCGGCAAGCTTCTGCCGGTGGGCGGCAAAGTTCTTCCACGGGGGTAAACACGCCTCCCACCCGGCCGTTCTGCGATCCGAGGAGTAGCGCAACCCATGCTGGAAAACTGGATCGATCCCGTCGCGATCGCCATCGTATTCGCAGGAACCGTCGCGGCGACGCTGCTGCGCTGCGGCGTCGCGGATATGCGCGTGACGCTGGCTGCGCTGCGCGGCACGTTCGAGCCCGCCTTCGATGTCGCAAAAGCCAAGGCCGAACTGTCGAAACAGATCCGCGAGATCGCCGACGACGGCTTTTTTCGCGCCGAGCCGCATCATTTCGGCGATGTCGAATTCGACAGCATCACCGACATCATGATTGGGCAGCGGTCGATCGAATCGATCCACGGGGCGCATCGGCGGTTTAAGCAACAGCGGCTCGACAAAGCGCAGCGCGCGGCGCGAACTTTCGAAAGCGCGGCCGAGCTCGCCCCGGTGCTCGGCCTCGCCGGCACACTGTTCGCGCTGGGACAGGCCCCGGGCGCAACCCAGCAAGGCGAAAGCCTCGTCGATGCGGTCGCGATCGCCGTCGTCACCACGCTCTATGGGCTGCTGGCCGCCAATTTCCTGTTCGCGCCTATCGCGACCGCAATTGCCCGCCGCTCGCGGCAGGAGGAGCGCGACCGCGACGCGGTTCTCGAATGGCTCGCCGAAGGTGTGCGCAATGCCGGCAGCGCTGCGCCGGTCGAGAACGCTCCGCAGGTGGCGGCATGATCCTGCGCGCCGGTTCCGGCTGGCAGACCGTTACTGCGGATCTCGCTCTGATCCTGTTCCTCGTCACCGCGCAGGCCAGCCGCGATACTCCGGCTGTGCCGCAGCAGGTGGAGCCAGTCGCGACAGCCATTTCGGACAGCAGCGGCGTGGGGCTGGCGGTGTTTCGCCCCGACCCCGAGACGAACCTGAGCCAGTGGCTCGATATGACGATGACCGACGACCGGCAGGGCGCAAGCGTGGTCGTCCGGTATCCCAGTGGCCAACGCGACGCCGCATTCCGCGACGGGTCCGCATTGCTCGAGCAGATCGAGTCGAAGGGCTCGACCGCTCGGCTCGTACTCGAGCCCGGCACAAGGGCCGAAACCCTGGTGGCGATCGGCTATGAGGGCAATCCGGAGAGTGGCACGATGCTTGCTGAGAAACGTTGAAACTCTCACCGCCAAGGAAATCGCCATGCGCCAGCTTGTTGTTCTCGGACTGATCGGCTCCGCCGCATTTGCCACCGCAGCGGTCGCAGCGACGACCGATCTCGGCATGATCGACCGCGCAGTCGTGGATTTCACCGGTTCGCAGATCGGCCAGCCCGGCGGCGCCCGCCTGCCCGTCGATCGGCGCCTCAAGCTCTCCTCCTGCTCAACCCCGCTCGACCTTTCGTGGTTCGGGCGTGATCAGCGCTCGGTTCAGGTCGCCTGCCCCAGCGCGGGCTGGAAGATCTATGTCGCGGTCGATGGCGGTCCCGTAAGCCAGTCGCGCGAGACACAAGCGCCGGCCGAGATGCTGGTGCGCCGCGGGGAATCCGTCAGCATTCTAGTGCGCGGTCACGGCTTCACCCTCACCCGCCAGGGCGAAGCCGTGGAAGACGGCGCGCAGGGCGAATGGATCCAGGTGCGCGCCGACGGCAAGCGTTCGGATACGCTGCGCGCAATGGTGATCCGCCCCGGCCAGGTCGGCATCCAATTGCCATAGGCGGCAAAATTTGTTGCCGGCCCGTTAAAACCGCGCAGCATCCGCCGTTCTACATATCGACCAGATAGTGGAGCGAAACGATGCGTATTGTCGGATTGCCGGAAATTGCAGGAGCGGTGCAGCGCGCGAGCGCGACCGTCGCACCGGCGCAGCGGATATCCGCCTCGCACAAGGCCGCTGCCGAGACGCGTGAGTCCGAACCTCCGGTCTCTACCGCTCGGGTCACAGCTGGTGAGAGCGGCGTCGATCACGAGCGCGTCGCCGCAATCCGCGAAGCGCTTGCCAACGACCGTTATCCCCTCATTCCCACCGAAATCGCCGACGCGATCATCGCGGCCGGCCTCTATGGGACGATCGGCCAATGACCCCTACCTCCAGTCCGCTTGCCACCCTGCGGCAAATGGTTGCCCTGCTCGAAGGCGAACGGCAGGCGCTTGCCGCCCTCGACCTCGACGCGATCGTTCAGTCCACTGCCGGCAAGCTCGACCTGTGCGCGAAACTCGAGGCGGTCGAGCGCTCGCAGCTCGACGAGGAATGCCTCGGCGCACTCGACGCGGTCCGACGGCTCAACGAGGTCAACCGCCGCCTGCGCAACCTGATCGCCTCCAACGTCCAGAACCGCCTGGGCACGCTGACCCAAACCGGCGATGCCTACACCGCGCTGCCGCGCCGCAGCGGAGGCGTTGCGCTCGCCTGACGGCAGAACGGCCTGACCCGCGCTGCGGGTTTGGCACAAAGCTTGCTGAACATCCGGGAAGGCAATTCCCGGAGGTTTCGTGCCCACCGTCAATCCCGTCCAGAACACCGAGGTCAAGGCCGCAATCGCGCGCGCTTCGCTGCGCACGGGGGTCGATTTCGATTATCTGCTGGCGCAGGCGAAGCTGGAATCGGGTCTCGACCCGCGTGCCAAGGCGGGGACCTCCAGCGCCACCGGGCTCTATCAATTCATCGATTCCACCTGGATGCGCATGGTCGATCGCCATGGCTCTAAACACGGGATGGAATGGGCCGACCAGGCCATCGGCCCCGGCGGAGGGATCGCCGATCCCGCCACTCGCGCGCGAGTCATGTCGCTGCGCTACGATGCGGACGCCTCTTCGCTGATGGCCGCCGAGCTCACCCGCGAGAACGCCGACGGACTGCGCCTGTCGCTGGGCCGCGAACCCGAGCCCGCCGAACTCTATCTCGCGCACTTCCTCGGGCTTGGCGGAGCGCAACAATTCCTCGGCGCATTGGGCGCCGATCCCGGGCGCTCGGCGGCGGCGATGATGCCGCAGGCCGCGCTCGCCAACCGTCCTATCTTCTATGAGGGCGGCCGTGCGAGATCGCTCGGCGAGGTCATGAGCGTGATGCGCGACAAGGTCGCCTCGGCCTATGGCGACGGCGCGATGCCTGCTGGGGCGAGCGGCGCTCCCAAACGCTTCGCCGCTTTTGCCGCGCAGCGTAATTTCGCCCAGCACGACTTTTCGGGTTCGACGATCTCATCCCACCCGCTTCCGACCGCCGCATCGCGGCCTTCGATGTCCGACACACTCAAATCCACCTTCGGCGGCGCGGGCGCCCCGATGGGCCGGCGCGCGAGTGAGACCATCGCCACCGCCTATGGCAAATTGAAAGCATTCGGCCTGTGAACGCACGACAGATCTTCAGCCCCGCCCTCGCGCTGCCGATCGGCATCCTCACGATCATCCTGCTGATGGTCATGCCGATCCCGGTGATCCTGCTCGACCTGTTCTTCGTGCTCAACATCGCGCTCTCGGTTTCTGTGCTGATGGCGGCGATGAACGCGCAGAAGCCGCTCGATTTCTCGTCCTTCCCCTCAGTCCTGCTGTTCGCCACGCTGCTGCGGCTTGCGCTCAACGTCGCTTCGACGCGGATCGTGCTGATGAACGGCCACGAGGGCGAAGCCGCCGCAGGGATGGTGATCGAGGCTTTCGGCGCCTTCCTGATCGGGGGCAATTTCACCGTCGGCATCTTCGTCTTCCTGATCCTGATGATCATCAATCTGATGGTGGTCACCAAGGGCGCGGGCCGCGTGTCCGAGGTCTCTGCGCGCTTCACCCTCGATGCACTGCCAGGCAAGCAGATGGCGATCGACGCCGATCTCGCCGCCGGGTTGCTCACCGCCGACGAAGCCAAGGCGCGGCGCCGCGAGATCGCCACCGAGGCCGATTTCTACGGCTCGATGGACGGCGCCAGCAAGTTCGTGAAGGGCGACGCCGTCGCGGCGCTGCTGATCCTGTTCATCAACATCATCGCCGGGCTGGTGCTCGGCATGACCACGCACGGTCTGTCGATCGCCGAGGCAGGCCAGCACTACATCACACTGGCGATCGGCGACGCGCTGGTCGCCTCGGTGCCGGCGCTGCTGCTCTCGATCGCCGCGGCGGTGATCGTCACCCGCGTATCGGATACCCGCGACCTCACCGGACAGATCGGCGGTCAGCTTGCCGATCCCAAAATCTGGCTGCCGGTCGCCTGCATTCTGTTTGCGATCGGCTGCATTCCGGCGATGCCGCAGGCGATCTTCCTGCCGCTCGCCGCGGGCGCCTTCCTGCTCTGGCGCACGCTCAAGACCCGGCGCGAGGCGGTGGAGAACTTCGTCGAACCCGTTGCTGCGCCCGATCCTTCCAAAATCTCGATCGACGACGTCACCGATCAGACGCTGGTCACCATTCAGCTAGGCTATGGCCTGATCCATCTGACCGACGAACGCCACGGCGCGACGCTGATTGCGCGGCTGACCGGCTTGCGGCGCCAGATGTGCCAGGCCTTCGGCTTCGTGATCCCACCGTTCCGGATCGAAGACACATTCGAGATCGACCCCGACGGCTACCGCATCACGCTGGGCGGCAGCCCGATCGGCAGCGGCAGGCTCAAACCGGATTCGCTTCTGGCAATCGACACCGGCGAGGTGATGCAGGCGCATGCGGTGCCGGGCGAGGCCACGGTCGATCCCAGCTTCGGCTGCCCCGCCCTGTGGATCGATCCGGGCTCGCGCGATCTCGCGGTCGCCGAAGGCTATCTCGTGGTCGATCCCGAAAGCGTGATCGCCACCCAGCTCCACCAGCTGATCGCGACCCGCGCGCAGGATCTGCTCGGGCCGGATCAGGTTCGCGATCTCGTCGATCACCTGCGCGGCCGCCATGGTCAACTGATCGAGACGATCACGCCCCAGCCGCTCTCGCTCGCCGCGGTGACGCGTGTGCTCAAAGCGCTGCTCGCCGACGGCATCTCGCTGCGCCATGCCCTGCCGATCTTCTCCAGCCTCTCGCTGGCCGCTCAGCAGACTGGCGAGCACGATCGCCTGATCGATATCATCCGCGCCGATCTGGGCGCCATGCTGCTGGGCGAAACCTGTTCCCCCGACACCAAACTGCCGGTGATCACCCTGGCGGCGCAGCTCGAGGAGATGGTCGTGAACGGAATGCAGGATCCCGCCAGCGGCGAACTCATCATCGAACCCGATCTCGGCCGCTCGATCGGCGAACGCATCGCCGCCATCGTGGGCGCACGCGAGCCGGGCTCCACCCAGCCCGCGCTGATCGTCCAGCCGCGCGCGCGCCGGGCGCTCGCCGCGTTGCTCAAGATGCGCGCGCCGGGCTGCACGGTGCTCTCCATCACCGAATTGCCTCCCACGCAGCCGATCGAGGTGATCGCGGTGGTGGGCGGCGAAACCCATGAAGAACCCGCGGCACTTGGCCATGACACGGAGGCTCTCGCGGCATGAAACACGACCACTCGAACTTCAACGCGCGCCGCGCCTATGCCAGCGGAATCGACGACCGGGTTGCGCAATTCCTGCCCATGGTGCGCAAGCTGGCATGGTATTATGGCGGCAGCTGCAGCGGCTCGATCGACGTCGACGATCTGATGCAATCCGGGCTGATCGCGCTCACCGAATGCGCCCAGCGCCATGATCGGCCAAGCGACGACGGCTTTGCCGCCTATGCCAAGATGCGCGTGCGGGGGGCGATGATCGACCTGCTGCGCTCGCAATCGCATCACACGCGCGGGGCGTTGCAGATGCGACGCAAGCTGGAGCGGGCGACCGACAGCTTGCGCAGCGAACTCGGGCGCGAACCCTCTACGGCCGAGCTCGCGAGTGCGGTTCACATTTCGACCGACGAACTGCACGATATTCGCCGCCAGTTGTACATATCGATGAGCTCGATCGAGGATTGCTATTCCGACAGCGATCCCGCCTTCCGATCCGAAGATCCGGATGCCGAAGCGAGTCTGCTGCAGATCGAGGATCGCGCCGGCCTGGCGGATGCGATCGCTGCACTGCCAGACCGGTTGCAGTTGGTGATAAAGCTCCACTTCGTCGAAGAGCTCAATCTGACCGAGATCGCAGCGGTTCTGGAAGTCAGCGTGCCGCGCGTGCATCAACTCAAATCCGCAGCGTTGGACAAGCTGAGTCTGACGATCGCGGCGGCGGCTCGGGACTGAGGGCTGACGCCCCTGGCCCCGGGAAATTCACAGAGTTTCCGCTGAGCGCCCCTGGATCTCGAAGCTAGGCGGATGCTTGCTGAACCAGCTCTTCATAGCGATCGTCGCAGGCAATCCCCAATGTTGCATTGTCCTGACGCGTCGAAACCTCTGTGGGCAGGCCGAATGCATCCCCTTCGACCGCGATGCGGATTGCCTGCGCCGCAGTGCGCACCTCGAGGCGAGCCATGAGACTGGCGCGATGCGCCTCCACGGTACGCGGACTTATCCCGAGATGGCGCGCGATCGCTTTGCTGGTGCCATGATCGAGCATGCAGGAGAGAATCTCGCGCTCGCGATTGCTCAGCATTTCGAGCATTTTACGTGCGGCGGTCGAGCGCTGCCTTTTCGCGAATCGGTTTGCGAGGGCGCCTTTGAGCTTGTCGTACTCGCGCCGAAATTCGGCGGCTTTCAGCGGGTAGGTGACGTAGGAGGAGACACCCGATTGCATCGCGCTGACAATCCGTGCGGTTTGCGGTTCGTCGCTATAGGCGATGACCGGCAGCCAGATCTCGCTCTCGAGGCGTTGGATCAGCTCGAAGACCCCCTCACCCTCGTCGTGGACGAGGATGAACCCCTCAGAAGGCATGAATCGAATGAGCTCGTCGATTGAATCGAAAGGCTCAGGGTGGATATCCTCGCCAGTCAGAAGCCGGCAGATTTGCGCGCGCCGCACTGCGTCGTCATCGACGACGTAAACTTTCGACATCGATGAAACGCCCCCGACTACCCCGTTCAATAAACCCAACTATAACTTTTTCAGTATGTTACCGCGAACAGCTTAGCACTCGGAGGCAACGCATCACGAAGTTGTTAACCACCTTCGTTAACAATCGTTAGCCGAAGCGATTCAGGCACCGCAATGATAAAGTTTCTGATTGGGATTTATTCTGCGGGTTAGGCGAACCGCACCGCCTGCATCGCCTTGCCGATATCGTGGAAATCCTGTTTCATGGCGGCGATGTTGGTCAGGTCGGTTTCGCGAACGGACTCGAGCAGCGAGACCTTGGCGGCGCCGTAGAAATGCAGCAGACTGCTCGCAAGTTCCGCCTGGCGGTCAATACCCAACTCCAGCGCGGTCAGCGCCGTTACGCAGCGGGTGAGTGCCTTGCTTCGGGCCGCCCGGTCTCCGCGAGCTTCGGCGATCTCGAGTGCACCAAGATTGGCGATCAGGTCTTCGATGCAGAAGATCACCAGATCGTCCCGACTTCCGCCCATCAGGCGAGCGTCGAAATTTGCCTCGCGATAGGCATCGGCGGGTTGCGTGCGGGCCAGCATGTCAGTTGCTCTGCGCGTTCCACGCATCGATCTGCGACTGGAGGAAGGACAGTGTCGACTTGGAGGCGGCGACACGGCTGTCCGCCTGGGCGAACCGGGCGACCATACTGGCGCGCAGGGTTTCCTGCTGTTCGGCCAATTTGGTCAGATCGCTCGATATCTGCTGCGACTGCGACTGATAGCGCACGATCGATCCGGCGAGCGAACCGGGATCGCTCGAACTGCTGCTCGACCGCGCCAGGCGGTCGATGGTGGAATAGACACCATTGATCCCGGTGGTGAACATGGCGGCCACCCCGGCAGGATCGCGCTCGAGTGCTTGCGTCAGCTTGGCGCTGTCGAACCGGAAGCTGCCGTCGCGCTCGATCGCGAGGCCGAGTTCCGCCAGCGTGCGCGGCGAGCCTTCGGGAGCATTCGGGAGGATGACCGTCGAACCCAGTGCCGAGAGATTGCGGCTGAGCGCCCGAGCCCCCGGATCTCGTGACAGATCGCCCCCGAGCGGGTTGGTCGCTGTGCGCAATTCGGAGATAATCTCGTTGAGGGCCCCGGTGATGTCCTGCATCACGCCGGAGATCGCGCCATTGGAATTGGCGAAGCCGATCGTAGCGGGTGCGCCGGCGTTGGTACCGGTCAGCGAGAGCGAAAGTCCGGGCGCGGCGTTGGGGATGGTGTTGCTGCTTGTGCGCCTGAGCAGGCCGTCCAGCAGATATTCGGCGTCCGCCGATGCTTTCACCAATCGCGCGGGATCGCCGCCGGGCTGCCAGGCCAGCGCCGACAGTCCCGGATTTGCGCCGTCCTCGGTCGCTTCGATGACGAAGCCGTTCTCGAGGCCCTCTGCTCCTTTCATCACCAGTTGCGCGCCCGCCGCCGTCTGCGCGACATAGGCGGTCAGACCCGCGTTTCCGGAATTGATCGCATTCGCCACATCCGCGAGGGTGGAGCCGGGTACGATGTCGAGCGCCAGCGGCGGGCGCTCCGTATTCTCGGTGAAGGCGGCATTCGACGTCGCACCGAAGCGGATCGTCAGCGTGCCCGCCCCGACCGTATCGCTCGCCGAAGCATAGACTGGCCCGGTCAGCGTCTGGTTGCTCGCCAGGCTGTTGACCTCGAGCGAATAGGTGCCCTTTCCAAGGGCCCCCAGCGGGGTAGAGACGCTGGCTACCGATGCATTGCTGATCGTCGGAACCGGCGCGAGATCGCCGGTGCGCAAGCGGTCGCCCAGCGCGCTGGCGAAGAGCGAGAACGAACTGCGGATCGATCCGGCAAGCGAGATCTGGCGTTCGAGCGTCTCGGATCTGGCGGTCAGGCGCTCGTTGCGACCCGCGAATTGCGCTTCGGCGAGCTGGACCGCAAGGCCGGCCATGTCGATACCGCTGCCGATACCGAGCGTCGTGGCGATCGAGGAAGGTGAAACATTCATCGCTCTGAGAACGGCGCGGTGGCTGCGGGATTAACGGCCAGCCGACCCTCGGCGTCGAAACGCAGTGCCACCGGCACGTCGATCTGCGGACGCGGGGGCGACTCCCCTCGTTTCAGCGACAGGACATGGGCCAGAACCGATGCGATCGCGCCGTAGAGATCCTCGCAGATCACCTGCCGCTCGCGGGTAGTGAAATAGACCGACCGTGCCAGCTGCGGAAATTCGAGCGTGGGCAGATCCATCTCGCGGGCGAGTTCCTTCATCGCCATCGCCTTGTCGCCCCTGCCCTTGGCGAGCACGATCGGCGCCGATGCCTTGGTTTGATCGTAGGTCAGTGCAACCGCGAAATGGCTCGGGTTGGTGATGACGAATTGCGCTTCGCGCATCGCGCCCATCACCGAGCCGGTCGCGATATCGCGCTGGCGCTGGCGGCGCGCGGAGCGCATTTCGGGCGAGCCTTCGCTCTCCTTGCTCTCGTCGCGCATTTCCTGGTGACTCATCTTGAGCCGCTTTTGCTGGCGCAGCCACATGATCGGCAGATCGACCATCGCGATCACCACCAGCCCTCCCGAGAGCGCGAAGACCAGCGAGACGATCGCGTCCCAGGCCGCACCCAGCTGGACCGAGAGCGAGCCGCGGCCCAGCCCGATGATCATGTCGATGCTCGACCACCACCAGGCAAAGGCGATCGCGCCCAGCAGGACGATCTTGAGCAGCCCCTTCCCCATCTCGATGAGCCCGGTCGGCCCGAACATCCGCTTCAGCCCGGACAGCGGATTGATCCGCGATCCCTTGGCTGCGAGATTCGCCCCCACCCATCGGCCGCGCCCGAAACCCAATTGGGTCAGCAGCGTCACCAGGATCACCGGAACGGCGAGCGTCAGGATGGCGAGAACCGAAAGGAACAGTCCTTCCATCATGAGCAGCCCGACATTGTAGTCGTTCATGTCGCGCGCATCGAAGCGGAACGCCTCGCTCATCAAGCCGGCGAGACCTTCGAGCAGCCAGGGCCCCGCGAACACCAGCCACGCCCCGCCCAGCAACATCACGGCGGCCGTGCCCGATTCCTTCGAGCGCAGAACGTCGCCCTTCTTGGCAGCGTCTGCGAGGCGCTTCTCGGTTGGTGCGAAGGTCTTTTCGCCGGTGGTTTCCTCGCTCATCGGACCAGCACGCCTTCGGCCTGTTCGAGCGATCCCTCGACGATGCCGAGGAACTGGTCGTAGATCAGCGGCGCCGAGATCACGAGCGCGACGAGCCCTGCCAGAACGCCGGCGGGCAGGCCCAGCGCAAAGAGGTTGAGCGAGGGCGCCGAACGGCTGAGAATGCCGGTCAGAACCTGAACCAGGAACAGGATGAGCGTGACCGGGAGTGCGATGCGCAGCGCGGTTTCGAACATGCTGGTGGCGAAGCTCGCGATCATACCGAACCGCTCCGCCCCGAGCCAGGTCTCTCCCGGCGGGAAGGCCCGATAGCTTTCGGTGACCAGCGCGATCCAGTGCAGATGCGCTCCCGTAGCGAGGAAAATCAGGGTGAGGACGATGATGAAGTACTGGCCGAAGGCAGTGGTCGTGCCGCCCCCCATGGGATCGCTCGACATCGCCATGCTCATCCCCATCCCGCCGCCGATCAGTTCGGCCGCGATGGTCGGAGCCGCAAAGGCCAGTTGCAGCACGAAGCCGAGCGCGAGACCGACGGCCACTTCCCCGGCGACCGCCATCAGTCCTTCGAGCGACAACAGCGCGGGTGGAGTCGCGATCTCGGGCAGCCAGATCGAGGTGAAGATCGCCAGCGCGCCGGTCAGCGAGATCCGCACCGTCATCGGCACCGAGGATGCGCCGAAGAAGGGTGCGGCGAGCAGCGCGGCACCGATGCGGGTCATCAGAAAGACGACGCGCCACATGTCCTGCTCGAGCGCACCGAAGCCGAAGTCGAGCCCTGTCACCCGCCCATCCGCGCGATTTCGGCGAAGATATCGAGCATGAAATCGTTCACCAGTGTCATCATCGAGGCACCGAACACGACCAGCACGAAGGCCACCGCAGCCAGTTTCGGCACGAAGGTGAGCGTCTGTTCATTGACCGACGTGGCGGCTTGAACGAGCCCGATCACCAGACCGATGGCGAGGCTGGCGAGCAGAACCGGCGCCGCCACGAGCGCGGCGATCCACAGCATACGGTCGGCGAGCGACAGAAGGACGGAGGCTTCATCCATGGCGGCTACGCGAAACTGGAGGCAAGGGAACCCATCAGCAGCGCCCAGCCGTCGACGAGGACGAACAGCAGCAGCTTGAAGGGAAGCGAGACGATCATCGGGCTCATCATCATCATGCCAAGGCTCATCAGGACACTAGCGATGACGAGATCGATCACGAGGAAGGGGAGGAACAGCATAAAGCCGATCTGGAACGCGGTCTTGAGTTCGCTGGTCACGAAAGCAGGAAGCAGGATCGAGAACGGCACTTCCTGCGGGCTGGCGAATTGCGGCGTATCGGCGATATCGGCGAACATCCTGAGGTCGTACTCCCGTGTCTGGCGGATCATGAAGGCATGGAACTGGTCTCCGGCCCGCTCGATGGCGACTTCGGCGCCGATCTCGCCCGCCGAATAGGGGGCGATCGCCGCTTCGTTCACGCGCTCTAGCGTCGGCGCCATGATGAACAGCGAGAGGAACAGGCTGATCCCGATCAGCACCTGGTTGGGGGGCGACTGCTGCAGCCCGAGCGCCTGTCGCAGGATTGCCAGCACGATGATGATCCGCGTGAAGCTGGTCATCATCAGCAGCAGCGCCGGCAGGATCGTCAGCAGCCCCATCACCAGCAGCAGCTGGAGCGACAGGCTCAGCGGCTCGCCACCGGCGCCCGAGAGCTGGCCGAAAGCGCGATCGAGAGCGCCCGGAACGGCTCCTTCAGCTGCAGTCTGCGCGTTCACGATAGCCGGATAGGTCATTGCGGCGAGCGTCGCGCCGAACTTGAGAAGCCGGGCGATCACGCCGCGGGCTCCACGACCACCGCAGGTGCGGCTTCGCGAACCCGGGCCGGCGCCTCGGCGAGCCGCGTCAGGCCGTTGCGCGATGTCGACACGAGTATCTCACGGCCATGGAATTCGATCACCGCGAGCCGCAGCGTGGGAGACAGCATGGTCGTCTCAATGATCTTGACCGACTTTTCGCAGCCCGCAGGGGCGCCGAACTGACCTGGCAGCCGCTTGGCGAGCTTGAGCGTGCCCCAGATCATCGCGCAGATGACCGGGAGCAGGATTAACAGCTTGAGGACGTACCAGAACATTACTGCAGGGCTTCCACTTTGGGTTCGGCGATCGCAGTCGGCGCAGCACCGCCGGTGCTGGAGGCTCCCACGAGCTCGAGCACGCGGATGGCGAAGCGGTTGCCCTGAGCGACCACCTCGCCGCGCGCGATCATCTTGCCGTTGACGAGGATATCGAGCGGTTCGTCGGTCAGGCGATCGAGTTCGATGAAGCTGGATTCCCCGAGCGCCAGCACGTCGCGCAGGCGCATCTGCTTGCGGCCGAGCTCGACCGTGAGGCGAACGTCGATATCCTGGATGAGGCCGAAGCCGTCGGCGTGAAGCGACATGTCAGTGATCCTTTGCGATTGATGTCTGGGTGAGTTCGAGTGCCACGCGGTCGTCGATTTCCCCGACGGTTCCATGGGCGATGATGGTGTCGCCGATCAGCAGCGGCACGTTGCGGTGGATCGCGACGGGGATCAGCGCGCCGGGCGCCAGCTGGGCCAGACGCGCGATCGACATCGGCACATCTACCAGCACCGCACGCAGCGGCATCTCGACCTCCGCGACCGCCGAGCCTTCGAGGCCGCGCGCCCCGATCGTGCGTCCGGTGGCGGGCGACACCGCGCGCGAGCCGACGAGCTTGGCCAGCATCGCCTCGCTCGCGGCGAGGCGAACCCGCCAAATTCGCGCATTGCCCGCAAGCGCTACCGAAAGCATGGCCGTCCAGATGCGCTCGCTCGGTTCGAAGGGCGCGACCTGGTCGACCACGCTGCCGCTGGCCGAAGCGGCGATTTCGCTTCGGTCGCAGGCCTGCCGCAGCGTCTGGGCGATGCGATCCTCGAATTGCTGTGCGAACCGCGCCGCCGACGCCGGCAGGACCGCATAGTCCTCGTCGATCTCGCCGCCCCCCCCCAGGATGCGCTCGAATTGGGCAACCAGATCGGCCACCGGGGTGGACACGAGGATGCCGCACCGGTCCTGGCCGAGGGCATAGAAGGAATGGATATTGGCGGTGGCGACCTGTGACAGCCACTCGCTCGCCGGCAGTTGACCCAACTCGCCCACTTCCACCAGCAGCGCACGACAATCGCACAGCTCTCCGAGCGAAGTGCGTGCGTGCTCGGCGAATTGGCTGGCGAAGCGCTCTAACTCATTGGCGAAGTCCGGCGGGCTCGCTGCGCGGCTGAGCAGCTCGTCGCAGTGACGCGCGGCGCGCACGGCGGTCTTAGGGAAAGTGGCGCTGATCATTGGATGATGAGCGAACGGAAATAGACGTTTGCGACCCCGCCGAAGCCCTCGCGTTCTTCGAGCACTTGGTTGATCGCCGCGGCCAGGCGCTTCTGCAGCTGCTGCTTGCCCGCCACGCCCATGAGCTCGGCTTCATCAGTGGAGGCGAGTTCGACGAGAACCCTAGAGCGCAGTGCCGTTTCATGCTCGTGCAACCACATGAGTACGCGTCCATCATGATGGGTCGAAGCGGCGAGGCTGATCTGGATCAGCGCCGAACCATCGGTGAGGTTGGAAGTGAACTCCTCGCCAAAATTGTAGTAGGCCGTGCGGTATTTGCTTCCGCCTGTTCCGTGGACGATTTCGACTTTGTCCTTGTCCTTGCCGTCGTCCGCATAGGGAAACGGGTCCTCCATTCCCTTGAGTACGAGCTTGGGCTGCATGTCTTCCGCCTTCTCGGCGTGCTGGCCCAACAGGCCGCTGGCGAAGGCGGCATAGGTGCCGCCGCCACCTGCACCGAGCAGGACGATGCCCAGAAGCACCGCTTTGATGAAGCCGCCCTTCTTCTTGGTCTTGGGATCGGTAGTGGATTGGTCGTCCGACATTGAGCAGTCCTGTTGGTTCGAAACGTTGAATGGGATCAGGCGTAAAGGGCGTCATCGCCGAGCGCGGGTCGCTCGGGATTGCGAGGGTCCTGCGCCGAAGAGGCCAGCTGGCGATCCCGCTGATGTTGCGAACCCTCGCCCTGCGCACGGCCATCGGAAGAAGCGGTGCCCGAGGAGTTGGCACCCTGCCCCGCCGTGCCGGCGCCACGCTCCGATGCGGCGAAGTTCGTCTGGGACGTCTGCGGGAGCGACTGCTGCGGCGGCTCGCCTGCACGACCCGTTGGCCGATCGGCGGCGACGGCGAGAGCCAGCGCGCGCTGCATGTCGTTGTCCTTCGCTGCGATCTCGACGTCGAGACCGTTGCGAGCGTGGTCGAAGGTGACCGTCAGCGCCCCGAACTCGCGATGCGTGACGGCAATACTGGCGGATTTCGTGTCGAACTCGCGCGCCACAGAGAGACGCTCCACCAGACGTTCGATCCCCTCGACCGAACTCATGGCGCTGGCCGTGGTGGCAGCTGCAACCCGCAGCCCATCGCCCCTGTTTGCCGCAGCGGCCTCGAGCGGAGCGAAGGCCGGCATTGCGAAGGGCTTGGCACTTTCCGGCGATGCCAGCGTGCGTGCGGCGCCAGTCGCGCTTTCCGGGCCGAATGCCCGGCCCGACCGATCGCCCGAACTCGCATCCTTCTCAAGCGATGACGACCGGACCGGCTGAGTGCGTTCGGAAGAGATGGCAGCAGGTGGCTGCGCGTCGCGGCCCGCCTGCTTCGGCTCCGCGGCGAGCGTTGCGGCCACCCGGCCATCGGAACGAGGCGCGCGATCCGCAAGGCTGGCGAGCTGAGGTTGCGGAGACGCTGGGACCGGCTCCCCCGCGGTCTTCGGAATGGACCCGATCGCCGCCGAAAGCTGCTTCTCGACGGGCGCGAATACATCCTGCGGTGCGGCGACGCGGAGCGCTGTTGTCTCGAGCGGAGCGAGCGACACCGTCATGCGGATTTGATCCGAGCGCGGCGTGGGGCTGAAAGATGCGGCAGCAGCGCCTTCCTTGACTGCAACCTGCGTCCCCTCGGTGTCAGCTGCCCCCAAAGCAAGCGGCACGCTCTGCTGCGCAGGAAGCGCCGGCTGCGCCTGCTGCAAGGAAATGATCGTGGCGGAAGAATGCATCGAACCGACGGCGCCAGGGCGCGGCACAGGACCGGTGGCCGCTTCGCCGACGATCTGACCTGCGGTGGCAGCGGCAAGGTTGCCGCCATCAACCGGCAAAATCTTGCCGGTCGGCAGATTGCCGGCCCCGCCTTCTTCCCCCACCGGCGCGTCGGCTGATGACCCGTTCGGCATCGGCAATATCTGCATGAGTTGCGCTATGAGGGCCGCGAAACCATCGATTCCGGAGATTCCCGAGCTTTCCGATGCCGCATTCTCGCCCGAGATGGGCTTGGCCTGCGTCATGTCGATTGCGGCGAGGAAAGAAGGAAGAGCGATCATCGTGAGTCCGTCTGCT
>JAHJPT010000266.1 GCA_018819685.1 Alphaproteobacteria bacterium | reverse complement strand
TGATGTTCATGACCTCGCTCTCGCCCGGGCGATCGCGGCGCTTGTCGACGATCGCGAGCGGCGCATTGTCGAGCCGCTTGGCGAGCGCACGCGCGCGGACCACGCCGCCGACATCGGGGCTGACCACCATCAGATCCTGATCGCCGTAGCGCGCCTGGATATCCGCCGCCATCACCGGCGCGGCGTAGAGATTGTCGGTCGGGATGTCGAAGAAGCCCTGGATCTGGCCGGCATGCAGATCGACCGCGAGCACGCGGTTGGCCCCTGCTTCGGTGATCAGATTGGCGACCAGCTTGGCCGAGATCGGGGTCCGCGGCCCGGGCTTGCGGTCCTGCCGTGCGTAGCCGAAATAGGGCACAACTGCGGTGATCCGCCGGGCCGATGCGCGCCGCAGCGCATCGATGCAGATCAGCAGTTCCATCAGATTGTCATTGGCGGGATAGCTGGTCGACTGGACCACGAACACATCCTCGCCGCGCACGTTCTCGTGGATCTCGACGAAGATCTCCTCGTCGGCGAAGCGCCTGACGCCGGCATCGACCAGCGGCATCTCGAGATAGGCCGCGATCGCGCGGGCGAGCGGCAGGTTGGAATTGGCGGCCATGATTTTCATGCGAACGAATCCCTGTCGGCGCGATGTCGGTGCGGTGCGAACCGCACCTAGCCGAGCGTCACGCGATTGCAACACGCGCCGGGCCGGTTTCCGGTGAATCCCGGACCCGGTGGATGATTGGCAGCGTTCCCCTGCAGAAGACCTCGTCAGCGCGCCTTGTGCTCGCCCTTGATCCAGCGAATCGTCCCGCTCGAGGCGCGCATCACCACGCTCTCGGTCGTCATCCGTCCGCCGCGACGGTATTTCACCCCTTCCAGCAAGGAGCCCGAAGTCACCCCGGTGGCGGCGAAGATGCAATCGCCCTTCACCAGCTCGTCGCGCGTGTAGATGCGGTCGAAGTCCTCGTCGCTTATGCCCAGCTTGCGGGCGCGGCCTTTCTCTTCCTCGTTGCGGAAGACGAGGCGCGCGTTGAACTGGCCGCCGACGCAGCGCAGCGCCGCCGCCGCAAGCACGCCTTCGGGAGCGCCGCCCTGGCCCATATACATGTCGATGGTGGTGTCCTCGTCGGTCACCGCGATCACACCGGCGACGTCGCCGTCGCCGATCAGGACCACGCCGCAGCCCAGCGCGCGCAGTTCGGCGATGAGATCGGCGTGGCGCGGGCGGTCGAGCACGCAGACGATGATGTCCGAGGGCTCGACACCCTTGGCCTTCGCCACGGCGCGAACATTGTCGCTGGGCGATTTGGCCAGATCGATGATTCCCTCGGGGTAGCCCGGGCCGACCGCCAGCTTGTCCATATAGGTGTCGGGCGCGTTGAGCAGGTCGCCTTCCTTGGCGGCGGCGAGAACTGCCAGGGCATTGGGGCCGGCCTTGGCGGTGATCGTGGTCCCTTCCAGCGGATCGAGCGCGATGTCGATCTTGGGGCCCTTGCCCGGCGCCCCGCCGACCTTCTCGCCGATATAGAGCATCGGCGCCTCGTCTCGTTCGCCTTCGCCGATCACGACGGTCCCATCCATGTAGAGCTCGTCGAAGGCCTTGCGCATCGCCTCGACCGCTGCGGCATCGGCGGCTTTTTCATCGCCCCTGCCGATCAGCTTGGCCGCGGCGACCGCCGCCGCCTCCGTCACGCGGACCATTTCGAGGACGAGAATGCGATCGAGCGGGTTGTCGGCGGGAAGGTTCATAGTCGGTTCAGTCCCCAAAGCGAGTTTGGCGCGCGGATATACAGGGAGCATGGCAATGTCGAGACAGACGTGCGCGGTGGTCGCCTTGTTGTTGCTCGGCATGAGCCAGTCGGCAGTGGCGCAGGAGCGCAGCCCGCCCCAGAAGATCGATCTGCTGGTGTCCCGTTCGGTCGAGGAGAACGACGGGGAGAGCGCGGCGGTACCCTGCGTCGAAGACGATTACGCGACCGTCATCTCGGGGGAGATCGTGGTATGCGGCGGGAGAGGAGAGAGCACCGACGGCGTCTGGGACAAGGAGGACTGGGAGCAGCGTTACGCCAACGAGAGCATGAACAAGGACAACCCCCAGGCTCCCGAAGCCTTCGGAATTGCGAATCACGGCACGGTCGTGGCGCGCGGCTGCTTCATCGGACCGTGCCCGCCTCCGCTGGCGATCATGATCGACATCGAGGCGCTTCCCGAAGCGCCTCCGGGATCCGATGCGGACCGGATCGCGCGCGGCCTGGCTCCGCTCGGAAGCGATGGCGACGCCGGGCGCCGACCCATCCCGCCAGCAAGCGAAAAGGCTCTGGGCCTGCCGCCGCCCCCGGATTTTGCCGAGGAGGCGGTTAGTCCCGCAGAATCGGAAGCACCAGCGGCGGAGCGGTAAGGCTGGGCGAACCTTCGAGCAGTTCGAGCGCCCTGGTCACGCAGCGCTCCGGACCTTCGTGGGTGACCATCGCCACCAGCACCTCGCCCCCGTCGGCCGAACGGCCCTGCTGGATCAGACTTTCGATCGACAGATCGGCATCGCGCATCGCGGCGGTGATCTCGGCGAGCACGCCGGGGCGGTCGGCCACCGTGAAGCGCAGATAGTCGCGGCCGACCCGGTGGCCCGGATCGGCGGCTTCGAGCGGCTCGAGGTCGGCTACCGGGACCGAGAACGGCAGGCCGGTATCGCCCCGCGCGATATCGACCAGATCGGCGACCACGGCGCTGGCGGTCGGGCCATCGCCTGCGCCTGCGCCCTGGAACAGCAGGCGACCCGAAAAATTGCCCTCGACCACCACCGCATTGGTGGGACCGGTCACATGCGCCAGCGGGTGGTCCTTGGGCACCAGGCAGGGGCGCACCCGCTGCAGCAGGCGGGGAGCGCCGCTGCCTTGCGTGTCGCAATCCGCGACCCCGACCAGCCGGATGACGAAGCCCAGCGTCGCGGCGCGGGCAATATCGGCGGCGCCCACCTCGGTGATCCCGCTGATCGCCACTGCGTCGAAATCGATCCGCGCGCCGAAACCGATCGCGGCAAGAATGGCCAGCTTGTGCGCGGCATCGACGCCCTCGATATCGAAACCGGGGTCGGCCTCGGCAAAGCCTTTTGCCTGCGCCTGGCTCAACACCTCGCCGAAATCGGCGCCGCTGCGCTCCATTTCCGACAGGATGAAATTGCAGGTGCCGTTGAGAATGCCCGAGATGCGCTCGATCCGGTTGGCAGCAGCCCCTTCGCGCAGGCCTTTCACCACCGGAATGCCGCCTGCCACCGCCGCCTCGAACTTGAAAGCGGCGTCATGGGCCTCCGCGAGCTTGCCGAGTTCCATGCCGTGCACTGCGACCATGGCCTTGTTGGCGGTGACGAAGTGCTTTTCCTGCGCCAGTGCACTCCGCGCAAGCGTTAGCGCGGGACCGTCGGAGCCGCCGACCAGTTCTACGACAACATCGACATCATCGCGCGTAGCGAGCATGGCCATATCGTCGACCCAGTCGTAGGCGCTCAGATCGACGCCGCGGTCGCGGGCGCGCTCGCGGGCCGATACCGCGACCACCTTGATCGGCCGACCCGCGCGCTTGGCCAGCGTTGCGCCATTGGCCTCGAGCAGCCGCAGCACGCCGGTGCCAACGGTCCCCAGCCCGGCGAGCGCGATCCTGAGCGGCTCAGCCATCGACCGGTTCTCCCAGGGGAAAGCCGAAGGCTTCGCGCAAGCTATCGGGGATTCGCAGCGGGCGACCGGTCGCGAGATCGACATGGACCTGGACCAGCAGGATCTCGGCGCGGAGATCGTCTGCGCCCGGGTCCGCGCCCCCTTCGCCGACGCCATGCAGCGCGATCCGCATCGCCATGCTGCTATTGCCGATCCGCTCGATCGCCAAGCGCCCTTCGAGCAGCTCCTCCGACCGGATCGGGCGGATATAATCCACCTCGGCGCGGCGGATGTGGAACTCCAGACCCGCCGGCAGACCATGCGCGCGCCGGTCGCGGAAGAATTCGCTCACCAGGACGTCGGCATATTCGAGATAGCGCGAATTGAAGACCACCGCCTGCGGATCGACCTCGGCATAGCGGACGCGGAAACGATGCGAGAAGAGCTTGTCCATGGCCGCGCGCCTAGCCCAAGGCGAGGCCGTACGGGAACCAGTTTGTCTTGGCGCGGGGCTAGCTGCGGTTGCGCTCGCATGGACCGAGCCGGGCGATCACCAGCGCATAGTCCTGGGCCGCACGGGCGCGGTTTTCCTCGTCGCGCGCCAGATTGGCTTCGGCGGGCAGCCGTTCGGGCAGCGCGCAGGCGAGCCGGTACCATGCCAGCGTCCCGGGCTGCGGCGGCCGCGCGGCCTGATCCACGATCTCGCTCCACGAGACGCCCCAGCGCGGCTCCATTCCCGGCCGGCGGATCACGGTCACCGAAACCGGTCCGTCATCGGCGGTGTCGAGAAACAGCTGGGTCTCCGATTCCCCGGTCAGCGTCCCGGCGATGGAAAGCGCATCGCGCACCCCGGTCACCACCGGCGGACGATCGGCGCTGGCCAGTTGCGCCAGCACCGGGCGCAAGCGGCTTTCCAGCTCGGGCGTGGCCGCCAGCTGCGCGCGCGGATCGACCAGTTGCACCTCGCGCGGGCGGCCGGGCACCGGACGGGCGAACAACACCACTTCCTGCTTCCTGAGCTTGGGCGGCTTGCCCTTGGCGTCGAGCGGCACGTCGACGAGATAGCGCAGCGATTCCCCGAACGGCATATTGCCCGCGAGCAGCGCCAGCGTTTCGGCCTCGATGTAGAGCCGCGCGAAACCCGGAGCGAGCCCGGGCGCCCGCTCGGCCGAGACCCGCGCCTGGTCCTTGATCCGCGCCCGAATGACCAGCGGGGTGCCCTCGGCAAGATCGACCAGATCTGCGTAGGTCGGACCGGCGTAGTTCGCGCCGGCGGGGGTCGGACCGGCGTAGGCCGCGCCGGGGGTCGGAACGTCGCCGACGGCAGGCGCCGGCCCCCCTGTGCGAGCCTGCGCGGCGAGCGGCCCGCTCGCCAGCGCGAGACAGGCGACCAGGGGCAGCAGGAAGGTGCGTGGGGCGTTGTGCATCGAAAATTCCCGACAGGAGGGACGAAACTTGGCGGTCCGGTAAATAGCAAAATGAAGCCGCGCTCTGCCCGTTCCAAGCCGAGATGCACTGAATCCGGGGTTAACCGATAAAGGGTTTGCGGTGCATCGGCATGATGGGTAAAGGACCGACCAGACCGAAGCGCATGATATAAAATTGCTTTGGCGGGTTCGCAGTGGGACATTTCGGAAACCTTTCGGCCTTTGGGTCCTTTGGATAGCCGATGGAATGCTGACGGATTTTTTTTTGGCGCCTTGTCGCACTTCAGCGGTGACGGGGCGCTACAATCGCCGGAGCATTCCGGCGTGCACGATGGAGTGATGCGACCGAATGGCTTATGCTGACCAACAGATGAGTGGCAATCGCGTGATCGCGATTATCATCGTTGCTCTGATTCATATTGCTCTCGGTTACGCGCTGATCACCGGTCTCGCCTATGAGGCGGCCACCAAGGTGCTCGAGCGTGTGACGACGATCGATATTGAGGAGCCGCCGCCCCCGCCGGAGCCGGAGGAAGAGCCCCCGCCCCCCGAACCGCAGCCCGATACGGCACCGCCGCCCCCGGTCGCCCCGCCGCCGCCGATGAATATCTCGACGCGGCCGCCGGACATCCGGACCCAGGTCACGATT
>JAHJPT010000265.1 GCA_018819685.1 Alphaproteobacteria bacterium | reverse complement strand
CTGGAAAAGCACGCGCCGCGCATGGAAGCGATCGGCGCGGTGGACGAGGCCAACTCCATGCTCGGCTTCGCCGCGGTCGCGCTCGAGCAGGGCGAGCACGCCGAGGCGCTGTTCCGGATCCAGAACGATCTGTTCGATCTGGGCGCCGATATCGCCACCCCCGCCGCGGAAGGCGACGATTTCGCGCCCTCGCCAATGGTGCTGCGGACTGTCGCGGCGCAGGTCGACTGGCTCGAGGCGCGGATCGACGAGGCCAACGCCCGGCTCGAGCCGCTGACCAGCTTCGTGCTGCCCGGCGGCAGCGAAGCGGCGGCCCGGCTGCATTGCGCGCGCGCCTCGGCCCGCCGCGCCGAACGCGCGATGACCGCGCTTGCCGGAGCAGCGCCCACAAATCCGCAGGCGCTGGCCTATATCAACCGGCTGTCGGATTATCTCTTCGTCCTCGCCCGAGTCGCCAACCACGATGGTGCGGACGATGTGAAATGGGTCCCCGGCGCGAACCGCTAGCCAAGACCTTCGCACAGCTATAACAGCCGCATTTTGCTGCAAGTGCGAAGGAAAATGCGATGACGAAGCCAATGACCAGAACAGTGGCCGTGATCGGCGCGGGCCAGATGGGGTCGGGCATCGCCCAGACCGTGGCGATGCATGGCACGCAGGTCCTGCTCGCCGATGTCGATCTCGCCACCGCGCAAGCGT
Organism: Alphaproteobacteria bacterium; assembly: GCA_018819685.1. GTDB lineage: Bacteria > Pseudomonadota > Alphaproteobacteria > Sphingomonadales > Sphingomonadaceae > Qipengyuania > Qipengyuania benthica. The sequence goes on along the minus strand of JAHJPT010000265.1, from coordinate 1,313 downwards.
CGGTCGAGGGCATCGATGCCGCGCTGGGCAGACTGGTCGGCAAGGGCAAGCTGGAAATCGCCGAGGCCGAGGCCACGCTCGCGCGGATCACCCCGATCGGCGGCTACGACGCCATGGCCGAGGCCGAACTGATCATCGAGGCGGCGACCGAGCGCGAGGCAATCAAGCAGGCGATCTTCGAAAAGGCGGGCAAGGTGCTGGGCGCGGAGGCGATCATGGCTTCCAACACCAGCTCGATCCCGATCACCCGCATGGCCAATTTCTCACCCGATCCGGCGCGCTTCGTGGGGCTGCACTTCTTCAATCCGGTGCCGGTGATGAAGCTGATCGAGGTGATCCCCGGTCTTGCCACCAGCGAGGAGACCACGCAGCGCACGATCGCCTTCGCCGAGGGGCTGGGCAAGGAAGTGGTGCTGAGCCAGGACCAGCCGGGCTTCGTGGTCAACCGCATCCTGCTGCCGATGATCAACGAGGCGGTGTTCGTGCTCGGCCAGTCGACCGCCGGGATCGCGGATATCGACAAGGGGTGCCGGCTCGGGCTCAACCACCCGATGGGACCGCTGCAGCTCGCCGATTTCGTCGGGCTCGACACCTGTCTCGACATTCTGATGGTGCTCTACAAGACCACCCGCGACACCAAATACCGCCCCGCGCCGCTGCTGGTGAAATATGTCGAGGCCGGCTGGCTGGGGCGCAAGACCGGGCGCGGCTTCTACGACTATGCGGGCGAGGAACCTGTCCCGACCCGCTAGGACGCCCGCCGGAACCGCCCGCCCGCGCCACTCGTTCAGAACTCGAAGGAGTTTTTTCAAATGAGCGACGCAAAACAAGCCAGTAAACAAGCCACACCTGTCGGTGAGAGCAAGGAAGAGCGCATGGCCAACCAGGCGCCCGAAATGCACAATGACGAGCAGGACGATCACCGCAGCCAGGCGCAGGAAGTCTCCACCCAGGCGCAGCAATTGACCCCCAACACCCCCTCGCCGACCGAGAGCACCAAGAGCGCCAACAAATCGGGGCTGATGAACGATTCCACGCAGGATACGGTCGATCGCATGCGCGATATGGAAAGCTCGGGCCGGATCGACATGGACGCCTACAAGGGCGAACCCAATCACGACGACAATGTCGATAAATACGGCAAGGAGCGCAAGCCCGACGGGCTGCGCGGCGACGGCACCTAATCCGGGCGGTCAGGCGGGATCGCCGGGTTCGGCCGCTTCCCGTTTGAGTTCGTAAAGCAGGTCGAGCGCTTCGCGCGGGCTGAGCCGGTCCACATCGAGAGCCTCGAGGCGGTCGCGCAAGCCATCGCT
>JAHJPT010000264.1 GCA_018819685.1 Alphaproteobacteria bacterium | reverse complement strand
TCGCTGATGTCGACCCCGATCATCAACCCGCCGCAAAGCGCGGTGCTCGGCCTGCACCGGATCGAGGATCGCGCAGTGGTGGTGGATGGCGAGATCGTGGTGCGCCCGATGATGTATCTGGCGCTGTCCTACGACCATCGCCTGATCGACGGCCGCGAGGCGGTGACCGCGCTCAAGATCATCAAGGAGGCGATCGAGGATCCCACCCGGATGCTGATCGATCTGTGATAGAGAGCGGAACATGATCGCCAGACTGACCCGACCCCTCGCCCTCCTGCTGTTCGCCGGATCGCTGACCGCATGCGATGCGGCGACGCAGATTGCCGGAGAAGCCGTCGAAGGCGAGGTCCGCAACGTCGTCGCGACCCAATGCGAACAGATCGCGGAGAACATGGGCATCGTGGCGGGAAGAGTATCCGAAGTATGCCGGTGCAGCGCCGACACCTTCATGGACGATCCCGATCTCACGCTGGAGGATGCCACGCGCGAGAACGTGGAAGGCATCGTGAATGCGTGCACCGCGCGTACCGGCGGGACGAACCCGAATTCGACACAGACATTGCCAGCGGAGGAAATCGGTGGCTGACCATACTTACGATTACGACGTCCTGATCATCGGCAGCGGACCCGGCGGCTATGTAGCCGCGATCCGCGCGGCGCAGCTCGGATTGAAGACCGCTTGCGCCGAGGGGCGCGAGACGCTGGGCGGGACCTGTCTCAACGTGGGCTGCATCCCCTCCAAGGCGATGCTGCACGCCAGCGAATATTTCGACGCCGCCGCCAATGGCACGATGGCGTCGATGGGCGTCGAGGTCACTCCCAAGCTCAACCTCGAGGCGATGCATGCGCAACGCCGCGATGCGGTAACCTCGCTCACCGGCGGGATCGAATTCCTGTTCAAGAAGAACAAGGTCGACTGGAAGAAGGGTTACGCGACCTTCCAGGACGCGCACACCGTCAAGATCGGTGACGAGACCGTCACCGCGAAGGACATCGTCATCGCCACGGGCTCCTCGGTCACCCCGCTCCCCGGGGTCGAGGTCGACAACGACAAGGGCGTGGTGGTGGATTCCACCGGCGCGCTGGAACTGGCGCAGGTGCCCAAGAAGATGGTCGTCATCGGCGGCGGGGTGATCGGGCTGGAGCTCGGCTCGGTGTGGCGCCGGCTCGGGGCCGAAGTGGTCTGCGTCGAATTTCTCGACGAGATCCTGCCCGGCATGGATGGCGACATCCGCAAGGAATCGCGCAAGATCTTCAAGAAGCAGGGTATCGAGTTCAGGCTCTCGACCAAGGTCACCGGGGTGACGGTCAAGGGCAAGACCGCGACGCTGACGCTGGAACCCTCGGCCGGCGGCGAAGCCGAGACGATGACCGCCGACTGCGTGCTGGTCTCGATCGGGCGCAAGCCCAACACCAAGGGCCTCGGTCTCGAGGCGATCGGGCTGGAGCCCAACAATCGCGGCCAGATCGCAATCGATCACGATTTCCGCACCTCGGTTGAGGGCATCTGGGCCATCGGCGATGTCGTTCCGGGACCGATGCTGGCGCACAAGGCCGAGGACGAAGGCATCGCGGTGGCCGAGAACATCGCGGGGCAGACGGGGATCGTCAATCACGCGCTGATCCCCAGCGTCGTTTACACCTGGCCCGAAATCGCCGGGATCGGCCTCACCACCGAACAGGCGATCGAGAAGATGGGCGGCGACAAGGCCAAGGTGAAGATCGGCAAGTTCCCGATGATGGCCAACAGCCGCGCCAAGACCAATCACGAGCCCGACGGCTTCGTGAAGGTGATCGCCGAGGCCGAGAGCGACCGGGTTCTGGGCGTTTGGGCCATCGCCAGCGTCGCGGGCACGATGATCCAGCAGGCGACGCAAGCGATGGAATTCGGCGCCACCAGCGAGGATATCGCCTACACCTGCCACGCTCACCCGACCCATTCGGAAGCGATCAAGGAAGCCGCCATGGCGGTCCAGGGCAAGCCGATTCATATTTGATCGGCCTGCCCTACCCGCCTAGGAAGGCGGGAAAGGAGCCTCTGGCATGGCCTATCCGACACTGACCGACAAACCCGGGGCATTGGAGACCGCGGCGGCGATCCGTGCGGGAGAATTGTCGCCGCGCGAGGCGGTCGGGCACGCCATCGCGCGGATCGAGAAGCTGGATGCCAAGATCAACGCGGTGGTGGTGTGCGATTTCGAGCGCGCCCGCGAGACCGCCAGCGCGCTCGACGGGCAAACGGCACGCGCCGACCAGCCGCTGTTCGGCGTCCCGATGACGATCAAGGAAAGCTTCGATATCGAAGGGCTCCCGACCTCCTGGGGCCACGAGCGCTACGCGGGCAACATCGCCAGCCGCGATGCCGAGGTGGTCGAGCGGCTGAAGCGCGCGGGTGCGATCTTTCTGGGCAAGACCAATATTCCCCCCGATCTCGCCGATTGGCAGTCGAACAATCCGGTCCACGGCCGCACCAGCAACCCGCACGATCACGAGCGATCGCCGGGCGGTTCCTCGGGCGGCGCGGCGGCGGCGGTGGCGAGCGGGATGGTGGCCTGCGAATTCGGCAGCGACATCGGCGGTTCGATCCGCGTGCCGGCGCATTTCTGCGGCATCTGGGGGCACAAGGCGAACTGGGGGCTGATCAGCCTGCAGGGTCATTATCACCCCGCACTCTCCACCAGCCACGGCTTCGCGGGCGCCCATGACGGGGTGCTCGGCGTCGTCGGCCCGCTGGCGCGCAATGGCGAGGATCTCGAGGTGCTGGTCCGGATCACCGGCCAGCGGCCGCTCGCGACGCGCGGCAAGCCGCTGCGCGAATGCCGCATACTGCTGCTGATGGACCACCCGGCCAGCCCGGTGGGTGCTTCGGTCCGCGAGCCGATCGAAGCGGCGGCGAACGAGCTTGAGCGCGCGGGCGTGCGGATCGAGCGGTCGAGCGACCACCTCCCCGATCTCGCGCGCCAGCATTCCACCTATATGAAGATGCTCGCCATTGCGATGGCGCGCGGCGCGCCGACCCCCGATGGCACAAGCGCGAGCGCCAGCGAATGGTTCGCCCTACTCGATGCGCAGGCGGTCAATGCCGCGGCGTGGAGCGCGCTGTTCGAGCAGTACGATTTGGTCCTCGCTCCGCCCGCGCCGACGCTCGCCTTCGAACATCGCGACGAAGCCTATTTCAAGGGCGCGGAAACGATCGACGGCACGAGCCGCCGCACCGCCGATGGATTGGCTTGGGCGGGCTTGGCCAGCTTCCCCAACCTGCCCGCCACCGTGCTTCCGGTGGGCGAGAGCGACGGCCTACCCTGCGGGATGCAGGTCATCGGCCCACTTTGGGGCGACCTCGACTGTATCGCCGCGGCGCGCAGCATCGGCCTCATCCTCCACAGCTAGGTTCGGCGATGCACCCCAAACTCATTCAGCGCTTCGCGCGCTGGCACATCTGGCTCGGCTGGGCCATCGCGGTGCCGCTGGTGATGTGGACGCTGAGCGGACTGGTCATGGTTGCGCGCCCGATCGAGCAGGTGCGCGGTGAGCATCTGCGCCTGCCGGTCGAGGAGCAGGCGCTGCCCGCCGATGCTCGGATCGCGGTCTCGCTCGAAGGCAGCGCGAAGCCGGTGCGCACGGTCTCGACGCAGGTCGAGCGGGGCGATACGATCACCCGGCTCACCTATCTCGACGGCTCCAGCGACCGCTTCCGCGCCGATGGGAGCAAGATGGGTCCGGTGACCGATGTCGAAGCGCGGCTGCTGGTGGCTGAGCGGATCGCCGGCGGCGATGCGATTGCTTCGGTGACGCGGTTCGAGGCGGACGAGCCGCCGTTCGACTTCCGCCGCGCGCTCCCCACGTGGCAGGTCGCGCTGGAGGACGGCACCCATGTCTATGTCGGGATCGAGAGCGGCGAGATCGAGGCGGTGCGGACCCGCTTCTGGCGGGTGTTCGATCTGATGTGGGGCCTCCACATCATGGATCTGGAGGCGCGCGAGGACACCAGCCATCCAGTGCTGATCCTGTTCGCGGGACTGGCGCTGATGGGAACGCTGCTCGGCACGGCGCTGCTGTTCCGCCGCCGGCGGGCCCGGCCGGTCTCGTGATCGGGCGCGCATGAACCAGGAAATCCTCACCCCCGTGCTCGACTGGCTCGACCTGATCGGGATCGGCATCTTCGCGCTGACCGGGGCGCTGGTTGCGGCGCGCGAGCAGCAGACCTTCGTCACCATGGGCTTCTTCGCGCTGGTGACGGGTGTCGGCGGTGGGACGGTCCGCGATCTGCTGATCGGCGCACCGGTGTTCTGGATCGGCCACCCCTGGGTCGCGGCGGTGTGCCTCGGCACCGCGCTGCTGACCTGGTTCACCCCGACGCGCTGGTGGGACGGCAAGCTGCTCGATTTCGCCGACGGGCTCGGGCTCACCGCCT
>JAHJPT010000263.1 GCA_018819685.1 Alphaproteobacteria bacterium | reverse complement strand
CGCGCTCGGCATCGCGGACCTTCTGGAAAATCACCTGCTTGGCGCTCTGCGCGTCGATGCGGCCGAGATCGATCGCGGGAAGCGGATCGACAATGAAATCGCCAACCTTTGCATCGGCTTCGAGCTTCTGCGCGGCAGCGAGATCGACCTGCTTGAAATAGTCCTCGACCTCCTCGACCACCTCGACGACGCGCCACAGGCGCAGATCGCCGGTCACGGGGTCGAGCTTGGCGCGGATGTCGTTCTCGGCACCGTAGCGGTTGCGCGCGCTCTTCTGGATCGCCTCTTCCATCGCCTCGATGACGATTTCCTTGTCGATCATCTTCTCGGAAGCGACCGAATTGGCGATCGCGAGGAGTTCGGCCTTATTGGCAGACATGGCACTGGCCATCAGCTGTTACTCTCTTCTTCTTCGGTTTCGATTACGTCCTCGACACCCTGGGTGTCGAGCGGTTGAGTCGCGGCGATGAGCGCATCCGTCAGGACGAGCTTCGCGGAATGGATAAGGTTGCGCGGGAAGGAAACCTCGCCGGCGCGGTTGTCGTCCACGGTGACCAATTCGCCTTCGATCCCCACAAGGGGCCCGCGCAGATTGCGGTGGCCCTGGACCTTCTCGGTCAGCGCGATCTTGGCCTCGTGCCCCGCCCAGCTGGCGAAATCCTGTGCGCGGGTGAGCGGCCGGTCGATCCCCGGGCTCGAGACCTCGAGGTGATAGGCGCCCGGCACCAGCACGGTGCCTTCTTCCTCGAGCGCATCGAGCCGTTCCGAAACCCGGCGGCTGAGCGCGGCGCATTGCTCGATCACCAGCTGGCCCGTCGCCGGGTCCTCGGCCATGATCTGCAGCGCCTGCCCGCCGTCGCCGGCTTCCGAGGCGATCATCTTCACCCGCACGAGCTCGAAGCCCAGCGCCTGCGCTTCGGGTTCGATCACTTGTATCAGGCGCTCGATGTCGGCCATTCGGTCTCCGTGTGTGCGTTTCTCGTGCGTTCCGGCGATACCACCATGATGCGTCAACGAGGTTTCGCGCCGGCCCCTTGCGGCGCCAGCCCCTCAATGTCGCAACAGTATCGGGATTGAGGGTCAGCTAGGCGCAAAGGTGCGACATTGCAAGAGCGATCAGCCGTCGTCGGCGAGGCCGTGCTTCTTGATCGCGTGGCGCAGCTGATCGTAGCTCAACCCCAGCGCCTTGGCGGTCTGGCGCTGGTTCCAGCGGTTCCGGCCCAGCGCGTGTTCGAGAATGCGCTTCTCGTGCTCGTCCACCGCGGCGCGCAGATCGTCGACCGAATCGAGATCGGCAACCGCGGGACCGGGGCCTCCTGCGCTCTCCTCCGGCTGTGGTAGCGCATGGCTGGGGGTCGCCGGCTTCCACTGGCTATCGAAGGGATCGAACACCGCATGGGCAATGGGCGCGTTCCAGTCGTCCCAGCGATAGACCGCGCGCTCGATCACATTGCGCAATTCGCGGACATTGCCCGGCCAGGGATGGTTCTCGAGCTGCTCGGCGACATGCGGGGCGAAGCCGGGCCAGCCTTCCCAGCCGATCTCGGCGGCCATCCGGCGTCCGAAATAATCGCTCAGCACCTGGATATCGCCCTCGCGCACACGCAGCGGCGGCAGGGTGATGACCTCGAAACTCAGCCGGTCGAGCAGATCGGGCCGGAACTCGCCGCGCTCGGCCTTGGCCTGCAGATCCTCATTGGTGGCGCCGACGATCCGGACGTCGATCCGCACGGGTCGGCTCGAGCCGATCCGCGTCACCTCGCCATATTCGACCGCGCGCAGCAATCGCTCCTGCGCCCCCATCGAAAGCGTGCCCAGTTCGTCGAGGAACAAGGTGCCCTTGTCGGCCTCCTCGAACCGCCCGACGCGGTGCTTAGTGGCGCCGGTGAAGGCGCCCGCCTCGTGGCCGAACAGCTCCGCTTCGATCAGCGTTTCGGGCAAAGCCGCGCAGTTCATGATCACCAGCGGCTCGTCCCAGCGGGTAGAGAGACGATGGAGCCGTTCGGCGATCAGCTCCTTGCCCGTCCCCCGCTCGCCGACGATCAGCACCGGGCGCCGCATCGGCGCGGCGCGGCTGGTGCGCTCCACCGCGTCGAGGAAGGCGCCGGACTGACCGACGAACTGATTTTCCCGCTCCATAGCCAAGATATAGCGAATTTCCCCAAGGATTGGCAATAGGCACCATACTCGTCCGTGCCGCGCTCTCCGAACCCTGCGCAAATCCGCCAGTCTCGCGGTTTGGCACACCGCTTGCAGAATACCTCGCAACACAGCCAGTCAAACGGCCCATCTCACGGGAGGAACCCCAAAATGTACGATCGCCGCTTCTTCGCCACCCGCCTGGGACGCGCCGCTCTGGTAAGCATCGGCGCGATGGTGATCTTCGTCGGCTTCAGCAGCCAGATCGCGGTCACCGAGCCCCTCCCCACGCTCGCCATCCACCCGCAGGTGGAACTGGCGTGAGCAAGCCGACCAACCCCCTAGGGCCGGAGCCTCGCTCTCCCGACAGTCCCGACCGCTCCGAAAACGGCGCGCAAGAGGCTTCGGCCCGCCCCGGTACCGACCGCGAGCCGCGTCCGTCGCGGATCGAGGAGGAGGTCGAGCGCCTGCGCCGGTCCCCCCGCGCAGCGCAGGCGTCCCACCGGGGCGAGCGCGAGGGCCAGCGCACCGGCGCCCGGCGCGGCAGCACCAAGGGCGACCCCTGGGAAGCCGCCGACAAGATCACCGAGTTTTTCTCCAACGGAGCACCTTTGATGGGAATTTTCAGCCGCACGCGCGACATCGTCGCCGCCAATTTCAACGACATGCTCGACAAGGCGGACGATCCCACCAAGATGATCCGCATGATCATCCTCGAGATGGAGGAAACGCTGGTCGAGGTCCGCGCCAGCGCCGCGCGCACCATTGCCGACCAGAAGGAAATGCACCGCAAGACCGTCCAGCTCGACCGGTTGCAGGACGACTGGGCCGACAAGGCCCAGCTCGCGCTGTCGAAGGAGCGCGAGGATCTGGCCCGCGCCGCTTTGGTCGAGAAGAAGAAGGCAGCCGATATTTCCGACCAGCTCAAACAGGAGATCGCGGTGCTCGACGATGCGCTGCGCGCCTATGAGCAGGATATCCAGAAGCTGCAGAACCGGTTGCGCGAGGCGCGCAGCCGCCAGACCGCGATCGCCGCACGATTGGAAAGCGCCGAGAACCGGGTCAAGCTGCGCACGCTGATGAGCTCGGAACGCACAGACGACGCGCTGGCGCGCTTCGACCAGCTCGAGCGCCGCGTCGATTACGCCGAGGGCCGCGCGGAATCGCTGTCGCTCGCGG
>JAHJPT010000262.1 GCA_018819685.1 Alphaproteobacteria bacterium | reverse complement strand
GGTCAAATCTCGATGACAATGCTGGGTCAGTTCTCAGTGACATCCAACACGCGGGACCTCCTGCTCTCGGCTCGAGCGCTGCTCGCCTGCGAGAATCCCGACTGCACGACAAGCTGTACGCGCTGCCTCAATGACTATTCCAACCAGAGATACTGGACGGAATTCGATCGAAGGCCGGCCCTTGCCTGGATAGAGTCGATTTTGATCGCTGCCGACGTCCGGATAGACCCTCAATGGAATGCCTGAGAAAGACAGAAAGGCGATCATGATGCGCGATGATAACAGGCCGGAAACGGCGCTCACCACCCTCGGGTCTCCCAAAGGTGAAGCCCTCACGTTTTCCGGGCTGCCGATCTCCATCATGCAGATGATGAAGTGGAGCGCGGTGGGCTGGGAAGCACCGGAGGTCTTTGGTGCGTTCCCGCTTCGAAAGATCTGCCCGGACGCCGCAGAGCGCATGGCTGAGGCCGCGCATTACTCCGCGCGCGATCTGCGGACAATCATCGACTACATGGAGCTCGACGCCGATCCCAAGGATCCGGTCCCGATCTACTCCGCCATGCTCGATGCAACGGAGTCCGCCCCCTGGGCACTGCCCGCCCTGGAAGTGGAAGTCGGAATGGCCCGCCTCAAGGGTAAGGTTCGCGGACGGAACAGCTCGCGTGAGCGGATCGGCAAGGTGCACGCAAAGCTTCTGCTCATGAAGCTCCGCCTCATGTCAAACAAACATCTGCATGAGCGAGTGCACGAGCTCGAGCTTCACGATCCAGACCCCGAGATCGCGATTGGCGCGTTCTGCGAATATGCGATCCAAAGCTACTCTCGCAAACTCGAGGAGATGGGCTCGCGCGAGCTGACACAGGCCGCTCGCGCGGTCCTGGCACCCGAGGACGAGATCACGTCGGTGAACAACCTCCTCGGCGATCTGGAGGCTATCACCGATTGGCGCGCGCATGGAGACGACCTGATCGAGATTGATCACGCCTACCCGCACGCGAGATCGCCGGCCTATCACGAGCACCTCACCATGACGATGCGCGCGCTTACGTCGCTGCTCGATATCGCCACGCCGGCGGCGGATTTCACCCGCCTCACCCGCCTCTCCGAGATCGGCGCCCAGCATGCCCAGCATCACGCGGGGATGATCACGCAGATCCTTTTGAAATCCTACCGGAACGCCGGGTTCTCCCTTGACGACACCGACGTTCCGCATGCCGGTCTGCAGCTTCTCGGTTGGCTGCACGCGGCAGGCATCCTGGAGCGGCTCGTCGACCTGCGCGCGAGCATCTCGAACACGGAAGCCGCGGCCCAGACGATCAGGGACCAGATCGCCAAGGCTCACCAGGAGGAGGATTACGACGCGCTGGAAAAGCTCGTTCCCGAAGCGAGAGACGCCAAGGCAAAACTCGAGACCGAAACCGGGACGCGCGACAGCTACGCCGAGGTGATCGAGCGGATCATCTCCGGAGAGATCGAGAGACCTGACGATCTTCCCGAGGACGTTCGCAACCTGGTCAGCATAAATCTTGCGGAGGAGGAAGCGTCTCATCACGCGGCGCGCGACATGTTCCGCGGCGAGACGGACGGCCTCGACGAGGAGGCGGATGACGAGCAGGACGAGGATGCCGAGCTCCACGAGGGCGGCGGCGAGAAGGAACATCCCGAAGCAGTGACGCTCGACGAGGCCGAACCCGCCGCACCGATTCCGGCGCACGCGTCGGCATCCGAAGATACCACGGAGAGCGAGGACATTGACGCCGCATCCACCTCGAACGAGGCGGATAAGTCCGCCGACCCTACACCCAGCGAGCCGTCCGAGGGCACGGCAGACGAAGGCGTGAACGAAGAGGCTCCGGAAGACCGGGCAGAGGAGTCCGAGCCCGGCGATTTCGACCTCCATCTCGACGAGGCGGTTCCCGCCCGTGAGGCGGCGGAGGCGGATGCCACGCCCCGCTCCGGTGGGAGCAGCACCACCACATTCCCGGCGCCGGTTCCCGATGGAATCCTCGCCGATCTTATCGCGCGCAACTTCATCGGGATCGCAGCAGATTCCGCCGAAGCCTTCGAGGCAGGAGGCCACGCCTGGCCGATCGAGGCCTCCGTCCTGCGCACCGCTGCCGGGTCCCGTGCGCCCCACCGGGAATACGGCCTCGACACCCAACGCTTTCTTTCCATCGCAAACCGGGCGCTTTCGGAGAAGCCCGGGGAGACCGGCTCGGTCATGTTGCTCGGGGCGCTCATCCGCCCGACCATTCTCGAGGCCTCCTCGGGCCTTCGGAGCGTGCTTCCCGAACTCTGCCGGGGCAGTCTTGGTCAACACCTTCTGCCGGTCGCGGAGTCCATCGCCGCGCTCGATTACGACTTTCCACCCGACCCGGACGAACTGGCGCGGATTTCCGGCGCGCAGCGCGTCCCCCTCAGGAAGCGGCTGGCGACCCAGCTGTCGACCTGGTGCGAAACCTATTCGCAGAAGACCTCCCGCTGGCACTTCGCGACCATGTTCATGCATCATGTGATCTCGGACCAGGGCCTGATCGGCGCGGCCCGGGCAGCCATCGAAAAGAACGCCCCGGATGCTCCGAGCCTGGCGCGCAGGGCCATCGACCAGCTGGATTCCCACTCCGATATCGAGGCGCACTCCGTCGAGTTCGCGGCCGAGGCTGGCCGCAACGCATCCCGGCTTCATCCCAAGGGGATCGAGTATCTGCATCGCCAGTTCGACGAGCCACTCGGGCTCCTCGACAGCTGGCTGAAGGCCGCGGAGCGCGAGGGCAGCCAAGGACAGAAATCCGACGCGAAGCTGCGCGCGACGATCGGCAACCTGCAGACCCGTCTCGAAAAGGCGGCCGGCGCCCTCGAAGCCGAATCCGGGAACGACCGCGATCCGGTGGAGCGCGCCCTTGCGGGATGGATCGCCCTGCAGGCGCGCGAAGCCATCCTGGCCATCGAAGGATCCGACTCCGGCTCGTTTGCCACCCTGGAGGAGGCCCTCACGGCCGAGCGTGACCTGCTTCCCGCCGCCACGCGCGACGCGATCAACGCGTCCGATCTGCGCTTCGATGCCTTTCGGGTCGCCCTGACAGAGGGCATTCCCGATCCCGCCGAAGCCTTGGCTCGCGCCAGACACGAGGCCGCCTTCGACACCGCCATGCGCCTCGCCGCGCGTTTCTCAATCGATGCGGACGCGGACATCCGGCGCGAGATGTCGGAATTCGCTGAAACATGGCAGGCGGAAATAGAGAGACGCGAACGTCGCCTCAAGATGCTGGCAAAGGTCGATTACAACCACCAGGACGAAATCACGCGGCGCCTCAACTGGTGCCAGATCGCGCTCGAGCGCCTCGCGGCGGTCGGTGCCGGGTCGGAGATCCACGATCTGGCCGATATCCCGGCCCATGCCGTCGAGCTCGACGACATCTCCAGCATGATCGAGTCGAATATTCGCGACGACCAGGTCGGCCGGATCGGGCAATACCGCAACGATCGGAACGCCGACGAGGCGGACATGCTCACGGGCGCCCTCGACGACCTGACCATCGAGGCGATCGAGGACCGGATCGCGCAGCTGC
>JAHJPT010000261.1 GCA_018819685.1 Alphaproteobacteria bacterium | reverse complement strand
TTGTCAGCGTCGAAAGCGCGCCGCCGCCCGTAGGCGCGGTGGGAACGAGTCCGGTCATGGCTTAGACGCCCATCCGCATGGTTTCCTGGTACGCGGACAACAGCTTGTTGCGCACCTGGAGGGTTGCCTCGAAGGCGACGCCGGCTTCCTGCCGGGCCAGCATTACCTTGGCGATATCGGTTACTTCGCCGCGTTCGTAAGCCTCGGTGATGCCGCTGGAGCGCGCCTGGGCCGAGTTCACATTGTCGAGCGCGTTGCGCAGCGAGCTGCCGAAGTCCGCCGGCTGCGATGTCGCGCCTTCGACCGGCGACGCCGGCTTGGCCTCGTGCAGTTCCTGCAGGACTTTCGAACGATCGATGATCTGCTGGCGCAGCGCGATGATCTGGTCGATCGATCCGCCTCCGCCGATGCCGCCTACGGGGTTCATCGTGTGCCTCCCACTGCAATGCCGGCTTCACGGAAGGAAGCCAGACGGTAACGCAAGGTTCTCTCGCTGATGCCGAGCGCGCGGGCCGCATTGGCGCGGTGCCCGCCGACCGAATCCAGCGTCTCCATGATCGCGCGCGCCTCGGAGAGCTTGACGATCTTGGACAATTTCGCGGGCGCCTCCTCGGCGACCGCCTCGATCTCGTTCGCCGCGACCGGTGCCACGGCGCGGGCGGTCATGTCGAAGACGATATGCTGCGGACCGATCACGGTCTCGCCCTGCGAAAGCAGCAGCGCGCGGCGCATGACGTTCTCGAGTTCGCGGACATTGCCCGGCCAGGGATAGGCGCGCAGCGTGGCCAGCGCGGCCTCGTCGATCCACGGCACGCGGTCGCCCTTGGCCGAATGGCGCATCAGCATCGCGAACGCGAGCGGCGCGACATCGGCCTGGCGCTCGCGCAGCGGCAGCATCGCGATCGGAAAGACGTTGAGGCGGTAATAGAGATCGGCGCGGAAGCGGCCCTCGGCCACCTCGAGCGGCAGGTCGCGGTTGGCGCAGGCGATGATGCGGACATCGACCTTGATCGGCCGGGTCGCGCCGATGGGGACGACCTCGCCTTCCTGAAGCGTGCGCAACAGCTTTGCCTGGAGCGCGAGCGGCATTTCGGCGATCTCGTCGAGCAGCAGCGTGCCGCCATCGGCAGCGCGGAAAAAGCCTTCGCCCGCGGCGCTGGCACCGGTGAAGGAACCCTTCTCATGACCGAACAGCATGGCTTCGAGCATGGCCTCGGGGATTGCGGCACAGTTCAAGGCGATGAACGGCTTGTCGCGGCGCTCGCTGCGACGATGGATGAAATTGGAAAGGACTTCCTTGCCGGTGCCGGTCGGCCCGTTGATCAGCACCGGGATGTCGGTCCGCGCGAGCCGGTCGGCCAGCGCGATGACCGAAAGCGAGGCGGGATCGGCCGCAACCGGTCCCTGCCCGGAATATATCATCGCGACGAGCGCAGCGATCGTGCTCTCCGCGATCGGATCCTGATAGGTGAGCGCCCCACCCGCTCCGGCGAAGGCCAGTTCGGCGCTCTCGCCGCGGACAAGCGTAATCGTTCGCGCGTCGCGATTGGCGGCAGGTTCGTCCTCATCCGCCAGGGTGACCGGTCGATCCACGAAGAGCGACGACGCAATCCCTGCCAGCCGTGACTCGATCGTCGAGTGCCGCCTCGCAAACTTGGTGGTCTTCGTAATCCCGTCCATCACCGCCCCCTGGTGGCATGTCTTACCGACGGAAGGTGATTGCGCCCGGGACGTCGAACAAATGGATAAATTTAGCCCTCGTAGAAATACGGATATGGTTAACGGAACCCTGCCGGCGGAATGCTTTTTCCCTTAATTCCCGGATAGTCCGGTCGGTCTGGTTTTCGGCTGCCGCATCCTGACCAGGGGCAGTGATCGTACACCAAGAGGGATAATTGTCATGAACGTCATCAATACCAACATCGGGGCGATGAAAGCCTCCAACGCTTCGAACACCGCCGGCAAGTCGCTTGCAGTCGCCATGGAACGCCTCTCGACCGGCAAGCGCATCAACTCCGCCAAGGACGACGCGGCCGGCCTCGCCATCGCAACCTCGATGACTTCGCAGGTGCGTGGCATGAGCCAGGGCGTTCGCAATGCCAACGACGGCATCTCGATGGCGCAGACCGCCGAAGGTGCACTTAACGAAGTTACCAACATGATGCAGCGCATGCGTGAACTGACTGTGCAGTCAAAGAACGGCACTTATGATGCTGGTGACGTGGCTAACATGAAAAGCGAAATGGATGCCCTCAGCGAGCAGGTCGCGAGCGTTCTTTCGAACACCCAGTTCAACGGTAAGACGCTTTTTGGCACTGGGGCAGCTGACGTATCGATTCAATCTGGTGCAAATGCCGTTGACACCGTCACAATTAGTTTGACTGAGCTGAATTCTGGTGACGCGATCGCAGCGGCACTGGCCATTGATATTACGGCCGTCGATGGTGGAACGTCTGGTACGGGCGGCGATGCTGACTATCTGACCGCTTTCGATGCTGCCATCGATCAAATAGCCACTCAGCGTGCGGATCTGGGTGCGTCGCAAAACCAGCTGGAATCGGCGGTCAACAACCTCAACAACAACATCACCAACCTGACCGACGCGCGTTCGCGGATCGAAGACACCGATTATTCGGCCGAAACGACCGCTCTCGCCAAGTCGCAGATCCTCAGTCAGGCTTCGAGCGCAATGCTCGCACAGGCCAACCAGAGCCAGCAGAACGTTCTTTCGCTGCTTCGTTAATTTCGCCACGGCAATCGAACGCGGCGAGGCCCGTCGTCCCCTGGGACGGCGGGCCTTGTCCGTTCATGCTGCCAAGGGTGATGCTGCCAGCGCCATTGCGACCGGAAGTCGGCCCCACGCTTCTGCTTGCTCAACGAGGCCTGCCGGTTTAGCTTTCAGACGAGACGCAGCAGTGCGGTCGGGTCCCGATTTGGCGGTCGACTGGCGGAGCGGGAGCGACAGGCTTGCCTTTGACGATCGAGCCTGCCGGGCCGTGAACCGGCAGCCACTGTCCGTCTTCGCTGTCAGACCCACCGCTCACGAGGAATGGAAGCGCGGCGGATCGGTGGTGGCGAGCGCGCATGTCGGGATGGCCACCGGGGCCGGGCTCTATTTCTACACCTCCAGCCTCTTCGTCATTCCGCTCTCCGAACAATATGGCTGGAGCCGCGGCGATATCGCCATGGGTGCCGCGCTCGGCCTGCTCGGCTCGCTCACCGCCCCGCTGATCGGCCGGATGACGGACCGCTTAGGCGCCCGGCTGATCGCCGCGACAAGCTTCCTGCTGATGCTGCGGTGTTCGCGGCAATGTCGCAAATGCCGGGCCCGTATTTCCATTTCGTACTGCTCTCCGCAGTGTTCGGGATTGTCGCCCCCGGCGCCACGGGCATGACTTTTTCGCGCGCGGTGACCGGATGGTTCGAGCGCGCGCGCGGGCAGGCGCTGGGCATCATGGCGGCAGGCGCATCGATCGGTGCGCTCCTGTTCACGCCGCTGATCGCGCACATGATCTGGCAATATGGCCCCGAAGGCGGGCTGCTCACCCTTGCCGCGCTTGCTGCCTTCGTGGGAGCACCCATCGCCCTGCTCGGGCTCAGAGACAGGCCGACCGCGAGCGAGCGTTGCGAAGACGAACTGTACCACGACAGCGATGCGCTCCTGCCACTCGCCGTCGCCGAACGCTCTACCCCTGCGAACAGCTCAAAGGTCTTGGCTTCTCTGCGCAGTCGCAGTTTCGTCGCGCTCGCCTTGGCGGTTTTCGCAACCAATATCCCCACCTCGGGGATTCTGACCCAGCTAGAACCGCTCCTCCGTCACAATGGAATAGAACGAACCGCGCCGTTGATCGCGATGTACTCCGCAGTGGTGTTGATCGCGCGCATCGCGATCGGATGGCTGTTCGATCGCACCGACGCCCGCTACGTGGCGGCTCTCGTCACTATGGCAGCGGCGGGGGGCTGTTTGATGTTCCACTCCGGCGCGCCAGCGTGGATGGTGATACTTGCGATCGTCTGCGTCGGCCTCATGCAAGGACTGGAACTCGATGCGATCGCCTATTTCGTCGGTCGCCATTTCGACCGCGACGAATTCGGACTGATGTTCGGGATGCTGCTCACGATTTCGCTCCTCGGCACCGCACTGGGCGTGGTCGGCTTTGGGATGGTCTACGATGCGACGCTGTCTTACGATCTGGCCTTGGGTCTCGCTGCGGGGGGACTCGCCTTCGCCCTGATCGCCTATCTCGCGATCCCGCGCGACGCGCGCTAGCGGGACGCGCAACAAGCCCCGGCAGCGGCTAGAAGTCCTTCCAGTCCGACGCGTCCAGTTTCAGCGCGGCATCGGACCCGGCTCATGGCCGCGACTGCACCATCGGCGGTGCTCCGACCGCTGCTGACAGTCGAGATCGCCTGATCGGCGCGCGTCACGGTGCGGTTGGCCGCTTCGGCGGTCGCCTTGATATGACCGTCGATCTGCGTCAGTGCGGCAGATGTTTCTTCCAGGCTGGCCGCATTGCTCTCGGTACGGCGCGCCAGATCTTCGGACGCCTGGGTGATCTCGCCTGATCCGGCACGAAGCGAGTCCGTGCTTTCCATCACCGAACTGATCAGTTCGCGAAGGCCGGAAACCGCAGAATTGAAATTGGCTTTCACCTGCTCGTAGGCGCCGCTGAACTGGGCCTTGGTCTCGAAAGTAAGGTCGCCCTTCGCCAGATTGCCGAGGCCCTCCGACAGCGTGTCCACGACCGACTTCTTGCGCCGCAGCGCCTCTTTATTGTCTAGAATAGGGAAAAGACAGGAGCCATTGCATGTCACTTGCCAATTATCAGGGCGTGCAAACGATCGCGGTATCCCTTCGCAACACCGAGTTCCGGCTGGTAAGCCAGATCACCGGCGACATGATCGCAGCGCGCGACGCGGGCCTCAAGGGGAGCGAACTCGTATCCGCGCTTCACCGCAATCGCGAGATGTGGGGTGCCTTCAGCACCGCTTGCGGAACCGCGGGCAACGCGCTGCCGGATGAACTGCGCGCCGGCATCATTTCGCTCGCACTGTGGGTGGACCGCTTCACCAGCGAAGTGATCACCGGCCGCGAGCCGATCGAGGAGTTGATTGCCGTAAACCGGCTGATCCTCGAAGGTCTCGCGCCCGAACAAGCGGCCGCCGCCTGAACCGGCCGCGCAGCAAATAACGCTGGGTCAGGCCCTCGGATCAGGCGCAGCTGTAGATTTTGTCGAGCACGGCAGAAACCTCCGCCAGCCGGTGGGCCTCTGGATCGAAACCACGATCCTTCGCCAGCCGGCGAGCCCAACCGCAGGCGGCCCGCCCCCCCCATTCGTCGGGGGGCGCGGACAGAGGTTCTTGCTCGGTACCGCGGTTCACGAAGGCCTCGAAGTCGTAGAAGCTCCCGCCCACATTGCGAAAACCCGCGGCGGCTTGCGAGCCGTAGAAGCTCGCCTCGATTGCCGCTTCCCTGCCGGCATTCAGGTTCCATGAGCAGGCGAGACGCACGCTCGCGCCGCCTGCGAGGTCGAGCTGCGCGATGGCATAGTCCTCCACCTTCGTCGTCCCGGCGTCGAGCCGATCGCCCTGCGAATAGAGCCGCGAAGAAACTCCTTCGATCGCGGGGAAATCGAGCAACCAGAGCGCCAGGTCGACCAGATGTACCCCGAGATCCATCACGCAGCCGCCACCCGCCTCCTCGCGCCGGTAGAACCAAGGTTTGTCGGGGCCATAGGCATTGTGGAAGGTTAGGTCCGCCGCGAACACTTCGCCGAGCCCGCCCTTGCCTATCAGTTCGGCGATCGCCCGGGTTGCTGCCGTATGGCGATAGGAGAGATCCACTCCGAGCAGGCGGTCCGCCTTCTGCGCCGCCTCGATCACCGCGCGCGCTTCGGCCTCGTTGCGCCCCAGCGGCTTCTGGCAGAACACTGCGATCCCCCGCTCGAGAGCCGCGATCGCCTGCGACGCGTGCAACGCGCTCGGCGTGGCGATGACGAGGCCATCGAGCTCGCAATCGAGCATCTCGTCGAGCGAACCCGTGACCTGCGCCGAAGGGGCGACTTCCAGGGCGGTTTCGACACAGTCGGGCGACGGATCGCACAGCGCCGCCGCAGACACCACTCCTTCGGCGACGATCGCCTCCATCCGGTGGCGGCCGATCCAGCCGGTGCCGAGAAACCCTACGCGCGGAAGCCTCATTCGAAGAGCACCAGCGCCTTGACGAAACCCTCGGGTTTGTCGCGGGTCGCATCGAGCGCTTCGGCCAGCCGGTCGAGCGGGTAGGCATGGGTGTAGAGCGGCGCGGGATCGAGCCGCCCGCTGGCGACCGCCTCGGCCGCCTCGCGCATGCCCTGCATCTGCACGGCGAGATCGCGCTCGTGAGCATTCACGACGTCGATGCCCTTCCAGTTCCAGCTCTGCATGCTGACCTGGCGGGGCCCGTCCTGATGATAGCCGGCGACGACGAGCTTTCCCCCGAAGCCGATAAGCTCGCCCGCCAGATCGAGCGGCCATTGCTTGCCGACGCATTCGATCACTCGCTCGCACAGCGCGCCGCCGGTAAGCTGCCCGACCCTGTCGACGATCGCCTGGTGATCGTCCATCGGGATGGTTTCGGCGGCACCGTACGAGCGGGCGAGCTCGAGCGATTCCGGTCGCCGCGAGATGGCGATCACCCGCGCTCCGGCATCGCTGGCGAGCTTGGTCAACACCGCGCCCAGAAAACCTATCCCGATGATCGCGACGGTCTGCCCCGGCCGGATGTCGCTGCGACGGAAGATGTTGAATGCGCAGCCGAGCGGTTCGCCGGGAAACGGCTTGCCGTCCAGTTCCGGGGGCAGCCGGAGCACCGCATCGGCCTGGGCGATATCGGCTTCGGCATAGGCGCGATAAGTCAAGGCCGCGACCCGGTCGCCCATCCCCACATTGGCCACTCCAGGACCGATCGCATCGACCACACCCCAGCCTTCATGGCCCAGATCGCCGGGGGGCAGCGGAAACTCCATCCATTCTGGGCCGGCCCACGGCCCCAGATTGGAAGCGCACACCCCGCAGCCCTCGAGCCGGATACGGACCTCTCCTTCGCCGGGACGCGGCCTTTCCACTTCCTTCAGGGTGACGCTGCCCGGGCCGGTCACCGCGGCCGCTTTGATTCCAACCATGGTTCTTCAATCCTGCGCGATGAAGGTTTCGAGCGCGGACCAGGCTTCATCGTCGGTCATCTGGTGCGGCGGATGCTTACAGAAATAGGAGGCCGCAGGATCGACCGGCCCGGCCAGCCCCCGGTCGCTCGCAAGCTTGGCGCAGCGGATCATATCGATCGCCACGCCCGCGGAATTGGGGCTGTCCTCGACCGACAGTCGCATCTCGAGGTTCATCGGCACGCCGCCGAACAGCTGGCCTTCCATGCGGATGAAGGCGACCTTGTTGTCGTTCTGCCAAGGGACATAATCTGACGGGCCGACGTGGATGTTCTCGTCGCCCAGCCTCGCGGCCGCGACCGATTGCACCGCCTCGGTCTTCGAAAGCTTCTTGGAAGCCAGGCGATTGCGCTCGAGCATGTTGAGGAAGTCGGTGTTGCCGCCGGTGTTGAGCTGGTAGGTTCGCTCCAGCTTGACCCCACGTTTCTTGAACAGATCGGTCAACACCCGGTGGACGATGGTGGCGCCCAGTTGCGACTTGATATCGTCGCCGATGATCGGGACCCCCGCCTCGCGGAACCGACTGGCCCAGGTTTCGTCGCTGGCGATGAACACCGGAATGTTGTTGACGAAGGACACGCCGGCCTCGAGTGCGCATTCTGCGTAGAATTCGGTGGCCTGCTGCGATCCCACGGGAAGATAGTTCACCAGCACGTCGGCTCGGGTCGCGCGCAGCACCTCGATCACCGCGTCCTTGTCGGGCTCGGCTTCGTCGGCGGTCTGGAAGGTGCGCGCATCGGGATAGGCAGCCATATGCTCGGCCACTCCGTCGAGGACGCGGCCCATGCGGACTCTCGTCCCGGTCGGCTCGACCTTGTCGCAGAACGTCTGCGTGCAATTGGGCGGGGCGAAGATGGCTTCGGCGACATCGTGCCCGACCTTGCGGCGATCCACGTCCCATGCAGCCACGACGCGGATGTCCTCGGGACGATACCCGCCCACTTCGGCGTGCATCAGGCCGGTCAGGTCATTGGCGCCGGTGCGATAATGCGCGATGCCCTGGACGAGCGAACTGGCGCAATTGCCGACGCCGACAAGCGCCAGATTGATGCCGGAGGGGGTAGGGGAAAGCATGTTCGAAACTCCTCGCGCGGGGGTCAAAGGCGGGCCTGGTTCTTGTTCTGCGCCGGCGCGTACCGCTCGGTCATCCAGGCGCAGAAATCGGCGAAGGCCTGCGGGTCCTTGGCGCAGGAGGTGTGGTGCGCCTCGACCCCCAGGTGCTCGGGGGTGAAGCAGAAGGTCACCAGCACCTCGAAATCGGCGAGCGCCTCCATCTGCCGGTCGAACCAGTCGAGCGCGCCGGGGCGAAAGCTGTCGGCCCACGACAGGCCGGTACGCAGCTTCTTGACGCCTAGGTCCTTCATCCAGCGCACCGCATCGTCGAGCCGCGGATCCTCGAAATGGAACCACTGCATCAGTCCCATCCGGTCGGCATATCTGCGATAGTGGTCCAGCGCCGGCTTGGGAGAGCCGTCCTCGCGGATCAGCCCCATGTAGAAATGGCGGTAATAGCTCGATCCCTCGGCCTCGCGATGGCGGGTTTCCGCGCCCCAGCTGTGCGGCAGGTCGAACAGCGAGTACCAATAGACGTTGGGCACACGGTCGAGCAACAGCTCGGCGGTCTTGTCGATGCCGAAGACCTGCACTTCTTCCGCGCCGAAACTGCCCACGCCCACTTCGGTCGCCCAGATCGGCTTGTCGGGGACGACCGCCTCGATCTCGGCGATCCTGTCGGGCCAGGAATGGATCGGCCACAGGTTCCAGTCGAGCGGAAAGCCGTGCACCGCAACGACATCGACCTCTTCGAGAGCCCCGTGTCCGCGCATGCGCTCGATCCAGTGCGGATCGATCGGCGACATGCCGCCGAGCACCCGGGTGAGACCGGGGTTGATATCCGCGATGGCGCCGCCGGTACGGATCACCGTATCGGCATAGATCGACCAGTCGGGATCGAGCTCGGGGTTCCAGTGACTCTTGTTGTTCGGCTCGTTCCAGATCATCGCCGCTTCGATCATGGCGTGCCTCCTTTTTCCTGGTTTCCGCCCGCCGGATAGACCGCGGCCGGCCCATGCTGCGCATAGGGAACCTCGCTCACGCGGCAGAGGTAGACCTCCGGTTCGGGCTGCTCTTCGATGGTGAAACCCGCGGCGCGCAGCATCGCTTGGCTGCAGGCGGCATTGGGCGCCCACCAATTGGTCCAGTCATGCGCGAACTCGCGCTCGATGAAATGCATCCTGGGATAGGCCGGATTGTCGAAATAGTCGGGTGGCTGGGTCGTCCCCGGCTTGTGAAAGGGATGATCCTCGGGAACCTGGAGCACGGCCTCGGTGCCCTGCTGCATCGTCTGGAACAGCATCATTTCGCCGGCGACATGTTCGCGAACGAGGTCGAGCGCGAGCAGCGGATGCCGCAGATGGTAGAGCACGCCCATGAAGATCACGAGATCGAATTTCTCGCCCAACGCACCGACGTCGTAGACCGACAAATTGCGATATTCGATATCGGGAAAGCCGAGCGTCTGGGAGGCGAGCCGCGCCTGTTCGAGATAGCGCTCGTCGCTGTCGATGCCGAGCACCCGCCCCGCCCCGCGCTTCTTCATCTCGATCGAGTAAAAGCCGGCGTTGCAGCCGATGTCGAGCACCGATCGGCCTTCCAGATCGGCGGGGATGGCATCGGCGAAGCGCCGGAACTTGAACGCGGGGTAATCGCCGAGGAAATGATCGGGGGCGGTGCGCACGCCGCGACCCAGATCGATGTTCTGAAACCATGGCCCCAGCGCATCCACGCGCTCGCGCAGGCTATCGGTCGGGTCGCCGGCGACGAGGCGGGCCCGGGCACCGGAGCGGCTCATGCCGCACGCTCGTTCAGCGACAGGACCCGCGCGCCCCAATCACCAACCTCGATCCGGCTGACGGAAGCCGGGGCGATATCGAAGCGCAACAGGTGATCGAGCGATAGACCCAAAATTCCGGCGATGGCGGCACGAATTGTGTCGCAATGGCTCACCATGGCGACGATCCCGCCCGGCAGGCGCTCCGCCATCTCCTTGAAATGGCGTTCGATCCGCTGCTGCACTTCCAACATTGTTTCTCCTTCCGGTGCGCGCGCCTGCGCGCGGTTGTCATTCCAGCTTTGCCACGCCGGATCGCGGGCCAGTTCGTCGAAACGCTTGCCGGTCCACTCGCCGAAATCCACTTCGTCGAGCGCGGGCTCGGACGAGAGATCCAGCCCCTGCGCGGCGGCGATCTCTCCGGCGGTTTCCTGCGCCCGCAGCACCGGGCTCGAATGCACCTCGGCGATGGGTTGATCCGCCAGGTGCCGTGCGATGTGCCGAGCCTGCAGCACCCCGTCGGCTGTCAGAGAGCCGCCTGCGGTCCGGCCGGATAGAATATGCCCGAGGTGTGCGTGCGCCGCATGCCTGATCAGTAGGATGGTGACTGTCATTGGCGCTCGATGGTTCCCCTTGGCTAAGTAGAAGCTTCCTTCCGAATGCTTCGCCGCCAGTCAAGGTTCCCTTCCGAAACGAAAATTTCAAGCATCAGCGGGAACAAACAAGAAGAAGGGTCATTCGAGCGTCATGATAACGCCAACTGAAGGCGAAGGCAAAATAACCAATGTTAATTAACATTTGTTATTTTGTTATCCCGGCAGGTAGCGGGCCCAATAGCGGCCCGTAACAGGGTGCCTATTGGTAAGACGCGAACTACGAATTCTGTGGGAGAGAGGATTGACTGA
>JAHJPT010000260.1 GCA_018819685.1 Alphaproteobacteria bacterium | reverse complement strand
CGGTGAATGCGCTGCGCCCCTCGTCGGTAATCGTCTTCTCAACCGACCACCCATTATCGGTGGCATACAAAAGGCCGTGCTTTTGCTGCCGTTCTAGCGAATAGCCTTTGCTTTGCTCCGCGCTCGAAAATCGGGCATATATTATTGCGATTTGGGCCATCTACGCCTCATAATCGAGGATTTCTGAATCTTTGTTTACGTACGTTGCATTCTGCGTTCAGCTCGTCGCGGCGATGAACCCGTGCCGCTGCGGCCATTTGGGCGATCCGTCGCTGGCGTGCAGCCGGGCACCCAAATGCGCGGCGGATTATCAGGCGCGGGTGTCGGGGCCGATGCTCGACCGGATCGATCTGCATGTCGAGGTGGATCCGGTCAGCGCCGCCGATCTCGCGCTGCCCCCGTCCGCCGAGGGCAGCGCCGAAGTGGCCGCTCGCGTCGCCGCCGCCCGCTTGCGGCAGACCGCCCGGTCCGAGGCGAGCGGCGCGCGCAGCAATGCCGAGCTCGACGGCGACGCGCTGGAGCAATTCGCCACCCCCGATGAGGCGGGTCAGAAGCTGTTGATGCAGGCGGCCGACGCGATGCGGCTGTCGGCGCGCTCCTATGTGCGGATGCTGCGCGTGGCGCGGACGATCGCCGACCTCGCGGGTTCGGAGACGGTCGGGCGAATCCACGTCGCCGAGGCGCTCAGCTATCGACGGCAACCGCCGCGGGCGTGACAAGAGGGGTGCTGAAGATCGCAACGACAAGCCAAGCGTCGAAGCAACTGGTCGTCTCCGGCGCGATCCTGTTTCTGCTGGGATTGCTCCAGGGGGCCGCCGTTCCGTATTTCCTCAACCCGCGCATGGCGCTGTCGGCGCATCTGACTGCGGTGCAGAGCGGCACCGCCATCATGGTTGCCGGTGCCGTCTGGGGCTGGACCCATCTGCCCGCAGGATGGGACATGATCGGGCGTCGGGCAGTGATTGCCGGCATGTACGGCTTGTGGCTCGCCCTCACATTATCGGCTGCGACCGGTGCCAGCGAGAGCCTGCCGATAGCCGGAGATGGCTACGGCGCGGGCGAGTTCCTGGAAGCTCTCGTGAGCGCTGCAGTCGCGGGATCGAGTGTCATCATGGTCGCAGGTTGGACCGTCCTGACGGTCGGCCTGTTGCGGAAAAAAGTGCCCTGAACAAGCGTCTGTTGCTCAGTCTGCCTCGCTCATATCGAGGTTGAGCTTGACCGGTTCGTGCTCCTGATCGCCCTCGAACTTCTTGAGGAAGTCCTCGATCGGCACCGCCTGTTCGCGGTTCACCAGCGGGACCGGCTTGGTCAGTTCGAGCGCGCGCTGTTCGTCGGGCGTCATGCGGACGTGGATGAAGGGCACCCAGACCTCGCCATATTCGGCCTTCTGATACCAGACGTCGAGAATGTCGTAGGACATCCACTGGCCATCGGGTTCCTCGAGGCGGATGCCCTCGCCGATGCGCGGCACCGCGACGGTCTTCAGGCGAAAGACCGTCTGGTGAGTCTCGTTCTGGACTTCGATCTCGATCACGTGGCGGCGCCGATTCTCAATGAGCGGAATTGCGTACACGCTGCACTGCCAGCAACGTGTTGAGAACAATTTAACGATGACGTCATGATGCTCGCGGCAGCGCCCCGGCCCGTGGAGCCGGTCGTTCAGGCCGCTTCGCGCGGGCCGGTGCCACTCACGGATTTTAGTGCAGGAGCGCTCGCGCGCTCCTCGGCCTTGCTGCCATCGGCGCGAATGCCGCGCTGCGCACGATCGATCAGCGCAAGGTCCGCCGGTCCGAGGATCCGCCCATCGTGCGACAGGATCGAGACCGGTCCGATCGGCAGACGATCGCGTTCGTCGACCAGAACCGGGTTCTCGAACACCTCGCCGCCGTACTTCTGCCCCCATTGGCGCAACGCGATCATCGCCGGGAGCAGATCGAGGCCCTTGTCGGTGAGGCGGTATTCGATCTTGCGGCGATCCTCGGCCATCGGCTTGCGCGCCAGGATGCCATGCTCGACCAGCTTGGCCAGCCGGTTGGAAAGAATGTTGCGCGCGATTCCGAGTTCGGTCAGGAACTCCTCGAAATGATGGAGGCCGTTGAAACCGGCGCGCAGGATCATGAAGCTCCAGCGTTCGCCCATCACTTCCAGCGCCTGCGGAAGCCCGCATTCGGTCAGTTCGCGCAGCGGCTCTCTGATTTCGCCCATGAAAATCCTTTCCCCGCCTTCTTCCTAGCCGGAAAACGCGCGGGTGCAAATCGATGCAGCTATCGAAGATTTAAGTTGCATCGCGAAACTTAGTTGGCTAGGCGGTGAATCGCAACCAGTTTCAAACTGCAACCCAATTGCAATAATGGAAACCCCGGTTGATATAAACGCAAGCTCGAAGGACTCTCCCATGACGCTCTCTCTCCCCCGCCTCACCAATCTCTCCGCTATCGCGCTGGGCCTCGGCTACACCGCCCTCACTTTCGGCGCGGCCCTGGCCCCGGCTCCCGCCACCGCCGCAGCCGGCCCCTATTATGTCGCCGAACTGGCTGCTCCGGCCAGCGAGAGCCGCACCGTTGCCGGCGGCGTCGCCTGGTCTTGCGAGGGCGCCACCTGCGTCGCCAACAAGGGCACCAGCCGCCCGATGCGCATGTGCCGCGAACTGCAGCGCGAAGTCGGCGAAGTGACCGCCTTCGTCACCAATGGCGAAGCGCTCGAAGCCGACAAGCTGGCGCGCTGCAACGGCTGATCCAGCCTCACCCTCCCCACCCCCTCTCCATCGGGTGGCACTGCCCCGGTCGCACCTGTCCCCACAGGCGGCCGGGGCTTTCTTTTGTCGAGCCTTCCTGCCCAGCAGGAAGAGCGATCAGGAAAGCAGGCCGCGTCGTTCGAGATCGGTGCGCAGCGTGGGCGCATCGGTGAAGTGATGCACCTGCCAGCCGTAGCTCCGCGCGGCATCGATATTCGCGCGATTGTCGTCGATGAACAGCATCGCCTCGGGCGCATGCCCGAAGCGCTCGGCGGCGAGCGCGAAGATGGCCGCATCGGGTTTCACCAGCCGTTCCTTGCCCGAGACCACGATGTCGCGGAACAGATCGAACACCGACTGGGTCGGACGGAAGGCGTCCCAGAACTCGGCGCCGAAATTGGTGATCGCATAGAGCGGCATTTCGCGTCGATGGAGTTCGCGAACGATCTCGATGCTGCCCGGCACCGGGCCGGGAATGGTCTCGTTGAAACGCGCGGCATAGGCGTCGATCAGCGGTGCGTGATCCGGAAACAGCGCCTTTCTCTCGGGCAGCATATCGGTCAGCGGCCGCCCGGCATCGGTCTCGAAATGCCACTGCTCGGTCACGACTTCGGCGAGCAGGTGATCAAGGTCGGCCGGGTCCTCGACCAGCTTTTCGAACAGCGCGCGGAGCTGCCACTGGAACAGCACTCGCCCGACATCGAACACCACTGCTGCTGTCATATCCCATTACCCCAAACAGAAGCGGCCCGCGCTCCCATCTTGGGAGCCGGGCCGTTCACCTCACCAACTTCCGCGACCAACGGCCGCAGCGCAATCAGCCCTGGCGGGCCTTGAAGCGACGGTTGGTCTTGTTGATGACATAGGTCCGTCCGCGGCGACGGATCACGCGGCAGTCGCGGTGACGGTTCTTGAGCGACTTGAGGCTGTTGCGGATTTTCATGACGGGTTCCGTATGACAAATAAATACGCGCCGGAGAATGAGACTCCGACGCGCGGATTTCAAGCGCGCCGCCTAGCGACGGGGGTGAGTCGGGTCAAGCACTACCTGCCCGCCTGCGACGGGCGCATTGCCTTCGCTCGGGCCTCCTTGCGCCAGCCGGCGCTCCCAGTCCAGCGCATGCGCCACGATCGTATCGAGATCGGCATATTGCGGCACCCACGGCAGCGTCGCGCGAAGCCGCGAAGGGTCGGCGATCAGCGCCGCCGGATCGCCCGGACGGCGCGGCTGCATCGCCCGCTCGATGCGACCGCCGCCTGATTGCCCGCCATTTGCCCGGTCCACCGCGTCGAGCACGTCGAGCACCGAGAAACCGCGTCCATAGCCGCAGTTCATCGTCAGCGAGCGCCCGGGCTGCGCCGCCAGCGCCTCCAGCGCCAGCACATGCGCAGCCGCCAGATCGCTGACATGGATATAGTCGCGCACTCCGGTGCCGTCGGGCGTGTCGTAGTCGCTGCCATAGATCGCAACCTGTTCGCGCCGGCCCAGCGCCGCCTCGCAGGCGACCTTGATCAGATGCGTCGCGCCCGCCGTGGACTGCCCGACCCGTCCTTGCGGATCGGCGCCCGCGACGTTGAAATAACGCAGGGCGCAGACATCGAGCCCATGCGCCGCGCTGGCGTCGGCGAGCATCCGCTCGGTCATCAGCTTGGACCAGCCATAGGGATTGATCGGCTGGCACGGCGTGTCCTCGGTCACCGTGGACTGCTCGGGCATGCCATAGACCGCCGCAGTCGAGCTGAAGACGAAGCGCGGCACCCCGGCGCGCACAGCCGCAGCGATCAGCGCCCGGCTCTTGCCGGTGTTGTTGTCGTAATAGGCCAGCGGATCGGCCACCGATTTGGGCACCACCACCGAACCGGCGAAATGCATGATGGCGCCGATGTCCTGCCGAGCGAAGATCTGCTCGAGCAAGCCGCTATCGCCGATATCGCCCTCATAGAACTTCACCCGGTCGGGTACAGAGTAGCGAAAGCCCGTCGAGAGATCGTCGAGCACCGTCACCGGCCAGCCGGCATCGAGCAGCGCCAGCACCGCATGGCTGCCGATATAGCCAGCGCCACCGGTGACCAGCACCGATCCCTTTTCGCCTGCGTTCATGCCCGCTCCGCCATCGGCAATGGCCTTTCCTTCGTAGCGCTGTCGTAGTGCGAGAGTGCGCTCCGGCACCGCTTTGCCATCCAAACGTTAGCCAAAGACCAATATCCCTGTTCTGAATAGTACCGCACTGGAGCTGCCCATGATCCGTCGCACCCTGTCCGCCGCCGCCCTGGCGCTCTCGCTCGCCGCCTGTGCCACTGCGCCGGGCCCGGTCGAGGTCACCCGCTTCGTCGCTCCCACCGCCGGACCGCAACTCGCGCAGGGGTCGATCTTTGTCCAGAGCGCGGTCGGCGCGGACAGTCTCGAACTGGCCCCCTACAAGGCCGCGGTCGCCGCAGAGCTGGTCCGCCAGGGCTATCGCGAGGCCGGTCGCGCGGGTGCCTCGCAGATCGCCGAGGTCTATGTCGAGCGCTACCAATTGGGCAGCGACGGCGGGCGCAGTCCGGTCAGCGTCGGGGTCGGCGGCTCGACCGGCAGCTATGGTTCGGGTGTGGGTCTGGGCGTCGGCATCAATCTGGGCGGCGGTTCGCGTACCGAAGTCGGCACCGAGATGCGCGTGGTGATCCGCGACGCCGCCACTTCCCAGGTGCTGTGGGAAGGCCGCGCCGATTTCACCGCGCCGCAAAACTCTCCCCTTGCGGATCGGGTCGCCAGCGCACAGACGGTCGCCGCCGCGCTGTTCAGCGAATTCCCCGGCAACAATGGCGAAACCGTGTTAGTAGAGGTACCCGAGTGAGCGATATTAGGATCGATTCCGCTTTCGACAGCGGCAATATCGAAGTCCTGTCGGTGGAGGGCGCGAAGGCGCGGCTGGCGATCCCGGCGGACCACCAGAGCGAATTTCGGCAGTGGTTCCACTTCCGCGTCTCGGGCGCCGCGGGCCGCGAACTCGAACTCGTCATCACCGGGCTAAACACCAGCGCCTATCCCGGCGGCTGGCCCGATTACGACGCCTGCGTCTCGGAAGACCGCGAGTTCTGGGGCCGCGCACAGTCGAGCTTCGACAAGGATGCCGACGGCGGTTCCCTCACCATCCGCTACACCCCGGCGAGCGAGATCGCCTGGTTCGCCTATTTCGCGCCCTATTCGATGGAGCGGCACCACGATCTGGTCTCCGAGGCCGCGGCTTCGGAAGGGGTCGATTATCGCCATCTGGGCACTACGCTCGACGGCCAGCCGATCGACTGCCTCGAACTGGGCGATGGCGAAAAGCAGGTCTGGCTCTACGCCCGCCAGCATCCCGGCGAAACGCAGGCCGAATGGTGGATGGAGGGCGCCCTCGAGGTGCTCACCGAACCGAGCGACCCGGTCGCGATGGTGCTACGCCAGAAATGCCGTTTCCACATCGTCCCCAATTGCAATCCCGACGGCTCGCGCCGCGGCCATCTGCGCACGAATGCGGCGGGGACCAATCTCAACCGCGAATGGGCCGAGCCCAGCGCAGAGGCCTCGCCCGAAGTGCTCGCCATCCGCAACGCGATGGATGCGACCGGGGTCCATTTCGCGATGGACGTCCATGGCGACGAGGCGATCCCCGCGGTGTTTCTCGCCGGCTTCGAGGGCATTCCCTCGTGGAGCGACGAGCAGGGCGAGCGCTATTACCGTTATGAGCGCATTCTCGATCGCCGCACGCCCGATTTCCAGACCAAGCTCGGCTACCCCAAAACCGGATCCGGCAAGGCCAATTTGACCATCTCGACCAATCAGGTCGCAGAGCGGTTCGGCTGCACCGCGATGACGCTCGAAATGCCCTACAAGGATCTGGTCGATCTGCCCGAGCCGGCGCAGGGCTGGTCGCCCGAGCGCTGCAAGCTGCTCGCACGCGATTGCCTCGCGGCACTGGTCGAATGGCTGGACGGCGAGGAAGGCTAAGCAGCGCGGCTGAACGCGGTCGGCGGGATCAGTCCTTGAGGATGATCTCGGCGACCTCTTCCATCGTGCCGGTCACCAGCAACGGATTGCCGCCGATGATGCCGACTGCGGTCTGGCCGTTTTCGGCGGTTCGCAGCCAAGCGATATTGGCAGCGACGACGAGATAATTGCCGCCGCGCGACTGCAGGGGGATGAATTTCATTGGCCGGGATCTCCTGTGACCCGGTTGTGCCTACCTGCGCGGCTTTTGAAACGGGGTTAACGGCGCAAAGAGAATTCTTCAGCCCCGTAGATCGGGCCGCTCAGTTTAGGCTGGCAGGCCCAAACGCGTCTGGCAGCAGCGCCGAGAGCGTGGTGCGGCGGACTTCGTGTGGCCCGACGCAAAGCACCTGCGGATCCGTCCTGCCCAATTGCGCCAGCTCGTTGAGCACCTGGCGGCAGCGGCCGCAGGGCGTGATCGGCTCGCGTCCCGGCCCGGTGACCGCCACCGCTTCGAGCCCCCCGCGGCGACCATCTGCCATGGCGCGGGCGACCGCCACTGTTTCGGCGCACAGCGCCAGTCCGTAGCTGGCGTTCTCGACGTTGGTCCCGGTCACCACACCGCCATCGGCAAAGCGCAGCGCCGCCCCGACGGCATAATGCGAATAGGGCGCATAAGAATGCGCCGCCGCGGCGCGCGCGGCGGAGATCAGCTCTTCGTCGGCGGTGGTAGTAGTGCTGTCCTGGGTCATCGCCATGCTCCTAAGGCCGCACCACCACCCAGCGCAATGGTTGCTCGGCGGCCTCGGTCTGCAAGCCGCTATTGGCGGTCCACAACAGCCAGGGTCTTCCGCCATAGGTCGGCTCCGACCAATTGCGCGACAGCCACAGATTGCGGTCGATCCGCGCGGCCACCGCATATTCCTCCTCGAACTTTTCGGACGGCGCGAGGATGACCGGCTTTCCGGTATGCGCCTCGATCTGATTGACCAGCGTCATCACCTCGCTCTGGACTGCGGCGCGGCTGACCCGCTCAAGACAATCCTCGCCGGTGCGCTCGAGCATGATCGCGGGCGGCAGCAATTCGATATCGCGGGGTACCGTGGTGACGAAATTCGCCGATTGGCCGTCCGCCCTGCTGCAGGGGTCGAATCGGTGGACCGCGCCGATCTGCAGCCCCGCGGCGCGGGCGGCGGCGAAATTGTCCGGGAAGCGGGCGTCCTTGCCATCGGCTCCGCGGCTGGCCTCGAGATAGACGAAGCCCGCGCCCAGGCCTTTAAGCGTACCGAAATTGACGCTCCCGTCCTCCTCGCCGACCAGCGCGCCCTGATCCGCCCATCGGGCTTCGTCCGGGCGCCAGCTACGCGATTCCCACCAGGCCCAGCCCAAGCCGACCAGCGCGATCAGCAGCACCGCTGCAAACAGCCGGAGGTACCGGCTGGTGCCACGCTTGCGGGTCCTGCGACCGGGCTTTTTGCGAAGGGGTCTGCGCGCCATGAGCTCAACCCTTGATGTGCAGGACGCAGATCAGCGTAAACAGCCGCCGCGCGGTGGCGAAGTCGGTCTCGATCTTGCCCTCGAGCCGTTCGACCAGCAGTTCGGCGGCGCCATTGTGAATGCCGCGCCGTGCCATGTCGATCGTCTCGATCTCGGACGGCGTCGCCTTTCGAATCGCCTGGTAATAGCTGTCGCAGATGGCGAAATAGTCGCGGATCGGGCGGCGAAACCGCGCCAGCCCGAGCACCAGCTCCTCGAGCAGTTCGCCCTCCATATCGGCGATCCGCATCGCCAGCCGCCCGTCGACCACCGCCAGCGTCAGCCGAAACGGACCGCTCGCTCCGCGCTCCACCGCGCGAAGCGGCTTGAAGCTGTTTTCCTCGATCAGATCGAAGATCGCCACCCGTCGCTCCTGCTCGATATCGGCATTGCGCCAGATGATCGTCGCTTCGTCGAGATCGACATGCGCGATGCGGTAATCGCCATCGGCGGGAGCAGGAGGGGAGGAGGAATCGGGCATCTGTGGCAGCCGCTTTCGCAGATAGTGCGGTAGCGCGGCAAGGGCTTGCAGATGCATCCCCGCTATCCACAGGGCTCCACAGCCGAAGTGTGGCGCTCGCGTCTTGCCAGCGCAGGGTCCCTGCAGGCATCACGCGGTCATGCCCGAAACCGATACGCTCGCCCCCCCCGCCGATTCGCGCGTCCTCGCCGCTGCCGCTGGCCGACCGGGCACCATCGGAGCGGGCAATGCCGGCCAGAGCCTGCCCGCAAATCTGGAGGCGGAAGCCGCGTTCCTGGGCGCGGTGCTGATCGACAACAAGGTGATCGAGGAGCTGGCGACCCCGATCCGCCCAGAGCATTTCTTCGAGCCGGTCCACCAGCGAGTCTACGAACGCGTGCTGCGCCTGCTCGACCGCAATTCGGTCGCCACCCCGGTGACGCTCAAACCCTATTTCGAGCAGGACGAGGCGCTGCAATCGCTCGGCGGGGTGACCTATCTTGCCAAGCTGACCGCCGATGGTCAGGGCCTGCTCGCCTCGCGCGAACTGGCCGAGCAGATCTACGATCTGGCGCTCCTGCGCGAGCTGGTCAGCGTCGGGCGCGGGCTGGTCGAAGGCGCGCTCGACACCTCGGAAGAGGTCGCGCCGATGGACAAGATCGCGCAGGCCGAGGCGGATCTGTTCCGCGTCGCCGAGGGCGCGACCGGCAATGCCCAGGCGACCGATTTCCGCAGCGCCACGCTCGCCGCATTGAAGATGGCCGAAGCGGCGATGAATTCGGGCGGCGGGCTGTCGGGCAAGACCACCGGGCTCGAGGTGATCGACCAGAAGACCGCAGGCCTGCACAGTTCGGACCTCATCATCCTCGCCGGGCGGCCGGGCATGGGCAAGACTTCGCTCGCCACCAACATCGCCTTCAATTGCGCCGCCGAGCACATGAAATGGCAGCGCGAGGGCGGCGCCTATAATTTCGGCGCGCCGGTGGCCTTCTTCAGCCTCGAGATGAGCGCCGACCAGCTGGCGACGCGTATCCTTGCCGAACAGGCCGAGATCACCAGCGAATCGCTGCGCTCGGGCAAGATCACCCGCGACGAGTTCCAGAAGCTCTCCGCCGCCAGCCAGAAACTGGCCGACCTTCCGCTCTATATCGACGACACCCCCGCGCTCACCATCGCCGCGCTGCGCACCCGCGCGCGGCGGTTGAAGCGCCGCCACGACATCGGCATGATCGTGGTCGACTATCTCCAGCTGCTCCAGGGTTCGGGCCGCGCCAACGACAACCGAGTCAACGAAATCTCGGAGATCAGCCGCGGCTTGAAGACGCTCGCCAAGGAACTCAACCTGCCGGTGATCGCGCTGTCGCAGCTCAGCCGCGCGGTCGAGCAGCGCGAGGACAAGCGCCCGATGCTGTCGGACCTGCGCGAATCGGGCTCGATCGAGCAGGACGCCGACATGGTGTGGTTCATCTTCCGTGCGGATTACTACCACGAAGCTTCGCGTCCCGACATGCCCGGCCCCGAGACCTCCGCAGAGGCGATGGAGAAGTATCGCATCTGGGAAGAGCGCTATCTGGAACTGCGCAACCGGGCGACGCTGATCGTGGCCAAGCAGCGCCACGGTTCGACGGGCAATGTTCCGCTGCATTTCCACGCCGAGATCACCAAATTCACCAGCCCCAACAAGAAGGACTATTCGGACTGGGGCGAGGAATAGGCGCCGATGGCGGGCGCTAAAGCCCCAAGTTCAGCTTGCGGCTGACCGTATAGTCCAGCACCGAGACCAGCAGATAGCCGAGATTCCAGCGAATGCGGTTCCACAGCGTGGCGCGCTTTGCGTGCAATTCAGGGGTGATCCGCTCGGATGCTGCAGCCTGGGTGTCGATGAATTCGCGCATCCGCTGCGCCAGCGCGGCGTCCTCGATCCTGAGCATGATCTCCAGATTGATGAACAGGCTGCGCATGTCGAAATTGGCGCTGCCCAGATACACCGCATCGTCGAGCACCATCAGCTTGGTGTGCAGCTTGCAGGGGGTGAATTCGTAAATCTCCGCCCGCTTGCCGAGCAGATAGTGATAGAGCGAGCGCGTTGCTCCGAGCGTGGCGTTGTTGTCCGACTTGCCCGCCATCACCAGCCGCGCTTCGCCCGCCTGCGCGATCCGCCCGATGCGACGAAGCAGGCGCTTCGATGGCGAGAAATAGGCCATGAACATGTCGAGCCGGTGGCTGCGTTCCAGATCGCGCCCCACGCTGGTGGCCCAGCCCGACAGTCCCCTCGTCGGCCCGCCGACCAGCCATCGCAGCCCCTCGCCTTGCGACCAGTTCCACTCGCGCAGCGCCCGGCGGATACGTTTGAAGCTGGCTTCGTCCCCTTCGGTCCAGTTCGCGAGACGATCGAACCATTCGACCAGCCCCGCTACCGCCGAACCCTCGATGGTGATACCCAGATCGTTCCAGCCGTTCTCTTCGGGCGGCGCGAAATAATCGTCCTGGATGTTGAAGCCGCCGAACATCGCGCGGCTGCCATCGGCGATGACCATCTTCTGGTGATTGCGGATGAGATAGCGCTGGCTCCAGCGCTCTCCGAAGCGCTGGTAGTTTCCTCCGGCCGCGCGGAACGGAGCGATAAAGGGTTCCGAGAGATCGGCGCCGAAGCCATCGACGACCAGAGTGACCTCGACCCCGCGCCGGGCCGCCGCGACCAGAGCGTCGCGCAGTTCGGTCCCCACCTCGTCCTCGGCGAAGATGTAGAAGCACAGTTTGAGGGTGCTCTGGGCCGAAGCGACCAGTTCGAACAGCCGCGCGCGGCGATCCGCTCCTCCGGGGTAGAAACCCAGCGATTGCCCCTGAGCCTGCCACGTAAAGGGCTCCGGATCGCTGTAGCGGGTGCTCTTTACAGCGGAATCCTTCGCGGGCGCATCATTCATCGCCCGAAGCCCTAGGCCAGCGATGCAGCCTGTGCAAATTCTTGACTCATGCGCGCCCGGAGCCTATCCGCCATTCTTTCCCGATTAAATCGAATTCTCGGAGTGCTGCATGGCGCGCGTAACCGTCGAAGATTGCGTCGACAAGATCCCCAACCGTTTCGATCTCGTCCTCCTCGCCGCCCAGCGGGCGCGCGAGATTTCGGGCGGCGCCGAAATGACCGTCGATCGCGATCGCGACAAGAACCCGGTCGTCGCGTTGCGCGAGATCGCCGAGCAGACCGTCAAACCCAAGGAATTGATGGAAGCGGCGGTCACCAACCTGCAGAAGATCCTGCCCGACGACGACGACGAGGCCGATGAAGTCGGCTCGCTCAGCCAGTCGGCCGAAGCGCTGCGGATCACCGCTTCCGCGCCCGCGCGCTCGACCTCGATCGGTGCCGATTACGAAGGCTGATCGCTTGCGAAATTGCTGATGCCGAAGGGCCGCATCCTCACCCGGATTGCGGCCCTTTTGCTTTGTCCGCCAGTCGCGCGCGGTGGCGGAAGGGCAGCACGAGGCTCCACCACAGGCCGAGCGGTCGCCGGTCCTGATATTCGGCGAGGCCGATCGTCAGCCCATCCTGTCCCGCCTGCGCGCGGTCGCGATAGGTGCCGAACAACCTGTCCCACCCTGAAAGCATGGTGCCGAAATTGCTGTTGGTCTCGCGCTGCAGCGTCGAATGATGGATGCGGTGCATGTCGGGCGTGACGATTGCGGAGCGCGCCGACCGGTCGAGCGCGGGCGGCAGCGACAGGTTCGCGTGGACGAACACGGTCGCTGCGACGAACACCACCTCGAATACGAACACCGCCAGCGCCGCCGGGCCCAGCGCGGCGACGACCGCCATCTTGTAGAGCATCGACAGAGCGATCTCGAGGGGATGGAAACGCGCCGCCGTGGTGACGTCGAAATCGGGATCGGCGTGATGGACCTGGTGCAACCGCCACAGCAGGGGCACGCGATGCGTCGCCCAGTGCTGAAGGAACAGCGCCAGATCGAGCAGCGCCAGCACCAGCAGCAGTTCGAGCCAGAACGGCAAGGCGAGCTGGTTGAACAACCCCCATCCCCTGACCTCGGCAAGCTGCGCGGTTCCGATCATCAGCAGCGGCACCGCAAGGCGGACCAGCGCCGTATCGAGCGCGAACAGGCCCAGATTGGTGATCCAGCGCCGGCTGCGGCGATGCCGCAATCGGCGGCGCGGGGCCGCCAGCTCGACCACGGCGAGCGCGACGAAAACCAGGGCCGTCGCCGCGAGGGCGATCAGCGTGAGTAGGGGCGATTGCGGGTCCATTTCCCCTAAGTGACGCCGCTGCGCTGCGGCGCAAGCCCGGCAATCGGATTGCGCCGCTCTGGCGCCGCGAGTAAAAGCCCGGTCTGGGGGGATGCTATGAACGATTTGGGCGATGCGGTCGGCACTGCGGCCGAAGGCGGGTTGATCGGCCATGCGCTGGCGTCCGAACAGCGCAAACCCGCCGGCGAGGCGCTGCTTGGCGGCCATTTCACCGAAGCCTCCTGTCTCAATTGCGACACCCCTCTGGTTGGCCCGCACTGTCACCGATGCGGCCAGCAGGCGCATCTCCATCGCACCATCGGCGCGTTCATGCACGATCTGCTCCACGGCGCGCTGCATTTCGACGGCAAGACCTGGCGCACGCTGCCCAAGCTCGCGCTCAAGCCCGGGGAACTCACCCGCCGCTATATCGACGGCGAGCGCGCCCGCTTCGTCTCACCGATGGCGCTGTTCCTGTTCTCGGTGTTCCTGATGTTCGCCGTGTTCCAGATGATCGGGCTGACCCCTCCGACCGACATCTCGACCAGCGACGGGATCCGCGCGCAGATCGAGGATGTCCGCACGAATCTCACCGACGAGCGCGATGCGCTGCGGCGGCAGGTGGAGAGCGCACCGGCAGGTTCGCCGACGCGCGCTGCGCTGCAGAGCGAGCTCGCCGCCGTCGAGGAGCGAATCGCTGCAGTCGCGCAAACCGGCGAGGCGATGGAGAGCGCAGGTGGGCTAGCTTCGGTGTCGCACCGCAAAACCGGCTTGAGCTGGCTAGACAGGGGATTGGACAAATGGCGGAGCAATCCGGGGCTGATGCTCTACAAGCTGCAAGCCAACAGCT
Source organism: Alphaproteobacteria bacterium (assembly GCA_018819685.1). Taxonomy (GTDB): domain Bacteria; phylum Pseudomonadota; class Alphaproteobacteria; order Sphingomonadales; family Sphingomonadaceae; genus Qipengyuania; species Qipengyuania benthica. Next base: position 1,806 of record JAHJPT010000260.1, on the reverse strand, counting down.
ACAAATTCAGCTGGTTGCTGATCCCGCTTTCGGTGCCCTTCGTCTGGCTGCTGTTTCTCTGGCGACGCGGCTTTCGCGCCTACGATCACGCGATTTTTGTGACCTATTCGCTGGCGTTTATGTCGCTGCTGTTCGTGGCTCTGTCGCTGCTCAATGCTCTCGGCGTGACCGGGGGGATCGTGTTGCTCGCTGGCTCGCTGATCCCGCCGGTGCATATCTACAAGCACTTGCGCGGGACCTACGCGCTGTCGCGCTTCTCGGCACTATGGCGGCTCTGCGTGCTGGTGATCTTCATCAGCGTGGTCGTGACGCTGTTTCTCCAGATCCTGCTGGTCCTGGGAGCATTCTGACCGCCTAGCCGCCTCGCCCGGTCCGCTCCTGCAGCGCGTCGATCCGCTTGGAAGCTTCTGCCTTGCTCAATTGCGGATCATAGGCGTCTGGCTCACCCGCTTCCTCGCTCAAGGTCTTGAGATAGCTCGCCTGCGCACCGGTCATCGTCTCGTCGCCGGTGGTCCAGTTCTCGGGCGCCTTCTCGGCATTAGTGACGGGATCGGACTTGGGGTGTTCGGTGGGGACGGTGCTGGTCATCGGGCAATCTCCTTTATCCGGTCAATCACGGAGTTCTTACTATGTTCCCAAGGCGTATGGGCAAAAAGAAACGGCGCGTACCGGATTAGCGGTGCGTGCCGTCCGTGGCTCAAAGAGACGACCGACTCAGGCGCCCTGCGGCGCAGCTCCGCCTTCGCCGCCGAACTTCCGCCCGGCCTTGGGGATTGCGCTGCCGATGATCGGCTTGATCTCGACGCGGCCCTTGGGCGCATCGCTGCGATCGATGGTGCCATCCTTGATCAGCCGATCGATTTCCTCGCCGGTCAGCGTCTCGTATTCGAGCAGCGCCTGCGCCAGCAGATGGAGCTTGTCCTCCTGATCGGTCAGCACTTCGGTTGCCCGCCTGAGTCCGCCTTCGACCAGTTCCTTGATCTCGGCATCGATCAGCTTGTTGGTCTCGGACCCGCCCATGGTGCGCGCGGTCTGGCCCATGCCGAGATAGCCTTCTTGGCTTTCCTCGTACTGCAGCGGGCCGAGCTTGTCGCTCATCCCCCATTTGGTGACCATCGAGCGCGCCAGATCGGTGGCGTACTGGATATCGCCCGAGGCGCCGCTCGACACCTTGTTGTGCCCGAAGATGATCTCCTCCGCCACGCGCCCGCCCATGGCGACTGCGAGGTTCGCGTGCATCTTGTCGCGGTGGTAGGAATAGCTGTCGCGCTCGGGCAGGCGCATCACCATGCCCAACGCGCGGCCGCGCGGGATGATCGTCGCCTTGTGGATCGGGTCGGAAGCGGGCTCGTTGATCGACACCAGCGCATGGCCCGCCTCGTGATAGGCGGTCATCTTCTTCTCGTCGTCGGTCATGACCATCGAGCGGCGTTCGGCGCCCATCATGACCTTGTCCTTGGCGTCCTCGAACTCCTGCATGGCGACCAGACGCTTGTTGCGCCGCGCCGCCAGCAGCGCCGCCTCGTTGACGAGGTTGGCGAGATCGGCGCCCGAGAAGCCCGGGGTGCCGCGCGCGATGGTGCGGCTGTTGACGTCGGGCGCCAGCGGCACCTTCTTCATGTGGACCGCGAGGATCTTTTCGCGCCCTTCGATGTCGGGCACGGGGACCACCACCTGGCGATCGAAGCGGCCCGGGCGGAGCAGCGCGGGGTCGAGCACGTCGGGGCGGTTGGTCGCGGCGATGATGATGATGCCTTCATTGGCCTCGAAACCATCCATCTCGACCAGCAGCTGGTTGAGCGTCTG
>JAHJPT010000259.1 GCA_018819685.1 Alphaproteobacteria bacterium | reverse complement strand
TTCCAGCGCGTAGTCGATCCCGATCACCTCGACCGGGAGCTTGCCCGGCTTGCGCACTGGGACGAAACCGATGCCCAGTTCCACCGCCACCGCCGCGCCGAAGATGAAGCCGCGCGCTTCCATCCCCGCGATCGCCTCGGCGCCGCCCTCGCGCGCGAAACCCGCGAGGTGCCGGACGCAGGCCGCAAAGCCCTCGCCATGGGAAATCAGCGTGGTGATGTCGCGAAACTGGATGCCCGCTGCGGGGAAGTCCGGGACCGTGCGAACGAGCGCCTTGAGATCATCGGGGGTCATAGTGGCCCGCTCATGAAAAGACCCCCCGCACCGCGCGGATGCGAGGGGCCGAATGGCGGGACATCCCGGATCGCGATCAGTCCTTGCGGTGCTTGGGTTTGACCGCGGACCAGATCTGCTGCTTCGACATATAGGCCAGCGCGGTGGCGAACAGGAGGAAGATCAGCACCGGCCAGCCGGTCTGCTTGCGCTTGATCAGCGTGGGCTCGGCGGTCCAGGTCAGGAAGGCGGCGACGTCGGTCGACATCTGCGCGATGGTGGCCTCGGTGCCGTCGTCATAGGTGACCTGACCGGCGCTGGTCAGCGGCGGCGCCATCGCCAGATTGAGGTTGGGGAAATAGATGTTGTGGTAGAGGCCGGGCGAAGGCGCGGCTTCGGGATGCTCCGCCAGCAGCTCCGCGGAAGGCTCCTGATAGCCGACCAGCAGCGAGGCGACGTAATTGGTGCCATCGCCGCGCGCCTTGGTCATCAGCGAGAGATCGGGCGGAATGGCGTTGTTGTTGGCCGCCGCCGCCGCCACCGCATTGGGATAGGGCGAAGGGAAATAATCGGTCGGCTCGGCCGCTCGCATGGTGGCTTCGCCGGTGTTCGGGTCCACACCCGGAACCTGCCAGGTCGCCGCCTCGGCCTTCACCTGCGCTTCGGAATAGCCGAGTTCCGCCAGATTGCGGAACGCAACGAATTTCAGGCCGTGGCAGGCCGAGCACACTTCCTTGTAGACCTTGTAGCCGCGCTGCAGCTGGGCGATGTCCCAGGTGCCGAGCGGACCATCGAACGCATAGCCGATGTCCATCGGCTCTTCATAGGGAAGATGCGGCGCGGTCTCTTCGGTCGCGAAGGTGTAGGCACCCACCACGAAGGAGATCAGGGCGACGGCAGCGAAGCCGAGGCCGACGAGGATTGCGATGATCCGGATCATGCGAAGGTCTCTTCTCTCGTAGCTTTCAGCGCGGTCAAACCGCAGGCTCGGTGTTTTCGCCGAGCACGGCCTTCTTGTCGGATCCCAGCACCGCTTCGGTAATGGAATAGGGCAGCGGCTGGGGCCGTTCGACCTGCGAGACGATCGGGATGATCACCAGGAAGTGCAGGAAGTAATAGGCGGTCGCCACCTGGCTGAGCATCACATAGGGCTCTTCGGCCGGCGCACCGCCGCACCAGAACAGCACCGCCATGCAGACCAGCAAGCCATAGAAGAACTTGCGGAACAGCGGACGGTAGTGGCCGCTGCGCACCGGCGAACGATCGAGCCAGGGCAGGAAGAACCACATCAGGATCGCCGCGAACATCGCGAGCACACCCCACAGCTTGGCCGGCAGGATGAAGTCCATCGTGAAGGCCCGCAGGATCGCGTAGAACGGCCAGAAATACCATTCCGGGACGATGTGCGCCGGGGTCGAGAGCGGGTTCGCCTCGATGTAATTGTCCGGGTGGCCCAGCGCATTGGGCAGGAAGAACACCATCGTGAACAGCAGCAGCAGCGCGATGCCCAGCCCGAAGCCGTCCTTCGCCGTGTAGTACGGATGGAAGGGAACGGTATCGCTTTCCTGCTTGATCTCGACGCCCGTCGGGTTGGAAGACCCGGGGATATGCAGCGCCCAGATGTGCAGGATCACCACGCCGGCGATCACGAAGGGCAGCAGGAAGTGCAGGCTGAAGAAGCGGTTCAGCGCGGCGTTATCGGGCGCGTAGCCGCCGAGCAGCCAGATCTGGATCGGCTCGCCTACCAGCGGAATGGCACCGAACAGGCCGGTGATGACCTTGGCGCCCCAGAAGCTCATCTGGCCCCAGGGAAGCACATAGCCCATGAAGGCGGTCGCCATCATCAGCAGGAAGATCACCACGCCCAGCAGCCAGATCATCTCGCGCGGGGCCTTGTAGGAACTGTAGAAGAAGCCGCGGAAGATGTGGATATAGACCACGATGAAGAAGAAGCTCGCCCCGTTCGCATGGGCGTAGCGCATCATCCAGCCCCAGTTGACGTTGCGCATGATATGCTCGGTGGTCGCGAAGGCGACCTCGGCATTGGCAGCGTAATGCATCGCCAGCACGATGCCGGTGACGATCTGGAACACCAGGAAGAAGCCGGCGAGGACGCCGAAATTCCACATGTAGTTGAGATTGCGTGGCACCGGATATCCGGCGCCCACCGCGTTGAAGACGAGACGCGGCAAAGGCAGCTTCTCGTCGAGGAACTTGGTGAGGCCGGTCTTCGGCTCGTACTGGCGTGCCCAGGGAAAGCTCATGATCTACTCTCTACAATCCTCAGCCGACGGTGATGGTGGTGTCGGACGTGAAAGCATATTCCGGCACTTCGAGGTTGGTCGGTGCCGGACCTTTGCGAATGCGACCCGCGGTGTCGTAATGCGACCCGTGACAGGGGCAGAAATAGCCGCCGAATTCGCCCTTCACCTCGCCCTCGGCGGCGCCCAGCGGCACACAGCCCAGATGGGTGCAGACGCCCATGGTGACGAGCAGGTCGCGGTGCCCTTCCTGGGTGCGGTCTGCCAGGCTCGCGGCATCGCGCAGGCTGTCCACCGGAACGGCATCCGCGGCGGCCATTTCGGCCGGCGTCAGCCGCCGGACGAACAGCGGCTGCTTGCGGAACACCGCCTTGATCGCCTGACCGGGCTCGATTGCGGCAACGTCCACTTCGGTGGTGCTTTCGGCAAGCACGTCCTGGGAAGGCGCCATCTGGCTGATCAGCGGCAACAACAGCGCGGCACCGCCGACGCCGGCCGCGCTGATCGCGGCGATGTTGATGAAATCGCGGCGGCGCACGCCATCGGTCGTTGCGTCGTCCGCAGGGACGACGGGGATTTCGGTGTTCGCGGTTGCAGCGGTGTCTGCCATCAGAGCGGTGCCCTACCTGCCTCTATTGATACTTGTGAGTCCGGAAATGGACCAGAAGAATTGCCCACCCGGCTGGCCTTCCGCGATCGCTCGGATCGGGTCGGGGGAGACGCGCACGAAGCGGTCTCCCGATGCCGGATTGGGGGGCCTGTAAACGCTATGCAACACCTTGCCAACCGCGATTTTGGCAAGCCGAATACGGTTCAGCGCAATGCGATGAGCGAGATTTGTCTCCCGCCGGTCTTCTGCTTGCGATGGGTGGCGCGGCGGTAGGAATGGAACAGCGCGGCTTCGGCATAGGTGTCGCGATTGAGGCTTTCTATCCAGCCGACCCCCGCCTGTTCGAGCCGCGCTGCGACATAGCCGGGCAGGTCGAACTGCCAGTGACCGGCGCGGCCGCTGCGGAAGAATTGTGCGTCGCCGGGTCCGAAACGATCGCGAAACGGGCCATCCACCTCATAGCTCGCTTGTGCGATGCACGGGCCGATCACGGCGGAGATTTTTTCAGGGCGGGCACCCAGCGCCGCCATGGCCGCGACCGTGTTGGCGATCACCCCCCGGGTCGCGCCGCGCCAGCCGGCATGCGCCGCGCCGATCACCCGCGCCCCGCGATCGGCCAGCAGCACCGGCGCGCAATCGGCGGTCACGATCCCCAGCACCAGCCCCGCGCGGTCGGTGACCAGCGCATCGGCTTCGGGAGGATCGTCGCTCCAGCTGCCGCTCACGGTCACCGCATCGGGCGAATGGACCTGCCTGACCCGCACCAGCGCAGCGCCGGGAAGGATGTCCTCCGCCGCCGCGCCCTCCTTGCCCGAGAAGCCGTGCGGCAAGTCGGCGAGCGCTCGCGCCTCGATCAGCCTAGCCAAGCGAGCGGCTCACCTGCTCATGGGTATCGCGCGAGAGCTGCGAAGAGGCGGCGATCCGCTCCAGCTCGCCACGCATCAGCGCCGCGCGCCCTGTCTCGATCCGCCGCCAGCGCCCGAGCGCAGGCACGAATCGCGCGGCGGTCTGGGAATTGACCGGGTCGAGCTCGAGGATGAGATCGGCGATCAGGCGATAGCCCTCCCCGCTGGCGGCGTGGAAGGCATGCGGATTGCCCGCGAAGGCCATGTAGAGCGACCGCGCGCGGTTGGGGTTGCGCAGCGTGAAGTCGCCGTGATTGCGCAGCGACTTCACATGCTCGATCGCCTGCGGGTGGAGCGAGGAGGCCTGCAGCGCAAACCATTTGTCGATCACCAGGTCATTGTCGCGATAGCGATTGTAGAAATCGAGCAGCTTGGCGGTGCGTTGGGCGGTATCGAGGCTTGCGAGCACCATCAGCGCGCCCTGGCGGTCGGTCATGGTGGTGGCGCCGTCATATTGCGCCGCCGCCATGTTCGACGCGA
>JAHJPT010000258.1 GCA_018819685.1 Alphaproteobacteria bacterium | reverse complement strand
GTGCCTTGTCATTGGAGAAGGCGGCAAAGCCTGCGAACTCGCCGCGCCGACCCTCGCGGACGGCATCGGCCAGCTCGTCGTGGAAATCGGTGAAGAACAGGAAGGGCGAGCGGCTGCCCTCGCTATCGCCCATGAAGATCAAGGGGATCTGCGGAGAGAGCAGCAGTAGAGCAGTCGCGGCCCGCATCCGCTCGCGTTCGACGAGCAGCGACAATCGCTCGCCCTTCGCGCGGTTGCCGATCTGGTCGTGGTTCTGCAGGAAGGATATGAACCGGGTCGCGGGCAAATGGCCGCTGGGTTTGCCGCGCCGGTGGTCCGAACCGGGTGGCGTCTCGCCCTGATAGATGAAGCCGTCTGCGAGGCAGCGCGCGAGCTTGTGCGTCGGGTCCTGCGCGAAGCCGCGGTAATAGCCCTCTCGCTCGCCGGTCAGCAGCACATGCAGCACATTGTGGAAATCGTCGTTCCACTGCGCGTCGTAGAGAGCGGGCTTCAGCCGATCGGGATCGTTGCCCTCGTTCTCCAGCATCAGGTGGATATGCCGGCCGGGAAGCTTCGCCCGGATCTCCTGCGCCATCGCATCGAGGAATTCGTCGTCGCCAATCGCATGCACGGCATCGAAGCGCAGCCCGTCGATACGATATTCGTCCAGCCACATCAGCGCATTGTCGATGAAGAAGCGCCGCACCGGTTCCCGCGCGACCGCGACTGCCCCGCCCCATGGGGTGTGCGCATGCTCGTCGAAGAAGTCGCTGGCATAGGCGCCGAGATAATTCCCGTCGGGACCGAAGTGGTTATAGACCACGTCGAGGAACACCATCAGCCCGAGGCCGTGGGCGCGGTCGACCAGCGCCTTCAGCTCATCGGGCGAACCGTAGCTTGCGGCGACGGCATACGGCAGCACGCCGTCGTACCCCCAATTGCGGGTTCCTGAGAACGCCCCCACCGGCATCAGTTCGACCGCAGTCACGCCGAGTTCGGCGAGCGCCGGCAGGCGCTGCGCAACTCCCGCAAAGCCGCCCATCACGCCGGGGTGGACTTCCTCGATCACGGTCTCTTCCCACGGCCGGCCGGTCCAGTCGCGGGTTTGCCAGGCAAAGCCATCGGGATCGGTCAGCACGCTCCAGCCATGCACCCCGCCATCCTGCCGTCGCGAGGCCGGATCCGCGACAGCCAGTTCCTCGGCGAGGCGGAAGCGGTAGTGCGTCCCGACGTCAGCTGGCGCCTCGACGGCAAACCAGCCGCCGCTCTCGGGCTCCATGGCGAAGGATTCTTCGCCGCGGATTTCGAGCGTCACCGTCTTGCGGTCGGGCGCCCAGAGGCGGAAACGCGCCCGGCCCTCGCCGGTCGGTTCGGGGCCCCAGCGCCTATCCATCAATCCACCCTGCCGGTGCCGACGACGACCTTGACCGCGCGGTCCTCGACCTCGATCGTATCGCCGACCTCGCTTTCGGCCGCTTGAGGGTTGGCGCTGTCGATCACCAGAATGCGCAGCAGTTCGGCAGGCGGCGGGAGACGGAAATCGAGCGTCTCGCCGCTGCCGTTCATCAGCAGCGTGACCGCTTCGATGCTGCCGTCTTGCAGCCGGCGCGCACGCCGCATGACGAGCGCCCGGCCCTGTTCATTGTGCCAGTCCTCGTCGCTCAGATGCAATCCGCGCTCGTCGAACCAGTCGATGTCGAGAATACCCGGAGCGACCTCGGTCTCGCCATGGAGGAAATGGTTGGCCCTTATCAGCGGATATTTGCGCCGCATGTGCACCAGTCGCTGCACGAACTCGGTAAAGGCGCGCCCCTGTTCGCTGTCCAGCTGCTGCCAATCGAACCAGCTGATCTCATTGTCCTGGCAATAGGCGTTGTTGTTGCCCTGCTGGCTGCGGCCGAATTCGTCGCCGCCCAGCAACATCGGCGTGCCAAGCGAGGCGAACAGCGTGGTCAGCATCGAACGCGATACGCGGTTCCGGATCGCGTTGATTTCAGGATCGTCGCTGGGTCCTTCCTCGCCCCAGTTGCAGCCGAAGTTTTCCGAGTGGCCGTCCCTATTGCCTTCCTGGTTCGCCCAATTGTGCTTCTCTTCGTAGGTGACCAAATCGCGCAGCGGCTGCCCGTCATGCGCGGCGACGAAGTTGAGGCTCGCCCAGGGGCGGCGCGCGCGGCGGTCGAACAGATCGGCCGAACCGGCTATGCGGCGGGCGAATTCGGGGCGCATCCCGTCGTCTCCGCGCCAGAACCGCCGGGTAGCGTCGCGAAACTTGTCGTTCCATTCGGCGAAGCCGGGCGGGTGATTGCCGAGCTGATAGCCGCCGGGGCCGATGTCCCAGGGTTCGGAGATCAGCTTGAGCCCATTGAGGACCGGGTCCTGACGCAGCACGTCGAAGAAACCGGAACGCGGATCGAAGCCGTTGTTGCCATCCCGTCCCAGCGTGACGCCCAGATCGAAGCGGAACCCGTCCACCCGATAGCTGGTCGCCCAGTGGCGCAGGCTGTCGGCGACCATCTGCAGCACCCGGGGATGCGACAGGTCGAGCGTGTTGCCGGTCCCGGTGTCGTTGACGCAATAGCGCGGCTCGCCTTCGACCAGGCGGTAGTAGGTGGCGTTATCGAGGCCGCGCAGGTTGAAGGTCGGCCCGAGCTCGCTGCCCTCGGCGGTATGGTTGAAGACCACGTCGAGGATGACCTCGATCCCCGCGGCGTGCAGCCGCCGGATCGCGATCCGCAATTCATCGCCATCGTCCGCCAGATAGCGCTGCTCCGGGGCGAAGAATGACAGCGTGTTGTAGCCCCAGTAATTCGCCAAACCGGCTTCCTGAAGACGGCGATCCTGCACGAAGGCATGGATCGGCAGCAATTCGAGTGCCGTGACGCCGATACGCTGCAGATGCTCGATGACCTTGGGATGGGCGAGTGCCGCATAGGTCCCGCGCTCGGTCACCGGCACATCCTCGAGCAGTCGGGTTAGCCCCTTTACATGAGCCTCGTAGATCACCGTATCGGTCCAGGGGGTGTTGGGGCGGACGTCGCCGGTCCAGTCGAAGGCATCGCTGGTGACCACCGCCTTGGGCATGGCTGCGGCACTGTCCCGACGGTCGAAGCTGAGATCCTTGCGGCTCGAACGTACGCGGTACGAATGGAGCGAGTCCGTCCAGCGTACCGAACCCGAAAGCTGCTTCGCGTAGGGGTCGAGCAGAAGCTTGTTGGGATTGAAGCGGTGGCCGTTCTCGGGCTCGTAGCGGCCATGCGCCCTGAAGCCGTAGAGTAGGCCGGGCTTGGCTCCCGGCAGATAGCCGTGCCAGACCTCGTCGGTCCACTCGGGCAAGGGCAGGCAGGCGATCTGGCGTCGACCGCTGGGATCGAACAGGCACAGGTCGATCCTATCGGCATTGGCGGAAAAGACTGCGAAATTCACGCCGAGACCATCGAACGACGCGCCGAGCGGGTAAGGCGAGCCGGCCTCGAGCCGGTCCGGGATATCCATCACTGGTGTGCAGCTCCCGGCTTGAGCAAGACCGCGCCCAGCGGCGGCAGCGTCAGCGCGGCGGAGGCGGGTTGCCCGTGCAACGCTTCGCCGTCGGCCTCGACCAGACCCGAATTGCCGATATTGCCGCCGCCGTAATCCATCGCATCGGAATTGAGGATCTCGTGCCACTCTCCGGATCGCGGCAGCCCCATGCGATAGGCATGGCGCGGCTCGGGGGTCATGTTGAAGACAGCCACGATCGGGTCGTGGCCCTCGACCATGCGGACGAAAGAATAGACGCTGTTGCGGGCATCGTCGCCGACGATCCAGGAAAAGCCCGCATGATCGCAGTCGCGGGCGTGGAGCGCCGGTTCGCCGGCATAGAGCCTGTTCAGATCGCCCAGCAGGCGCTGGACGGCCGCATGATCGGGCTGTTCGAGCAGGTGCCAGGGCAGCCCCTCGTCATGGTTCCATTCCTTTTCCATTCCCAGCTCGCAACCCATGAACAGCAGCTTCTTGCCCGGCTGCGTCCACATGAACGCCAGATAAGTGCGCAGATTGGCGAATTTGCGCCAGCGATCGCCGGGCATCTTGTTCCACAGGCTGCCCTTGCCATGAACGACCTCGTCATGGCTGATCGGCAGGACGTATTTTTCCGACCAGGCATAGACCATCGGAAAGGTCAGCTCG
>JAHJPT010000257.1 GCA_018819685.1 Alphaproteobacteria bacterium | reverse complement strand
CGGCTTCCGCTGGGACGACGAAAGACGAGCTCGCCGATCTCGCCGAACAGGCCGCGCGGCTCGCCAAGGCCGATCTGGTCACCGATATGGTCGGCGAATTTCCCGAATTGCAGGGGCTTATGGGCGGCTATTACGCCCGCGCCGAGGGCCTGCCCGATGCCGTCGCCGACGCGATTCGAGACCATTACAAGCCGGTCGGGCAGGGCGACGAAGTCCCCTCCGCGCCGGTGACGGTGGCGGTGAGCCTGGCGGATAAGCTGGATACGCTTTCCGGCTTCTTTGAAATTGATGAAAAGCCGACAGGTTCAAAAGACCCCTTTGCTCTCCGAAGAGCAGCGCTTGGCGTTATCCAGCTCATCGCGGAAAATCGCCTTCGACTTCCGATCTTGCTTACGGCGCGGATGGCGATGGGCATTCGTTTGCTAGAGGAACGGGCAACGACTTCAGGGACCAAGTCTATCCGAGAACGGATAGTGTTCGGCGAGTTGTCAAACATTGACAATCTTACCGCCATGCTCCTGGCGAATTTGAAGGAAGCGGAGCGCGCTGCTTTCAGGACGAGATTTGAGTCGCGATTTCGGCGTGTATATTCGGTCGCACCGGAACTCCTCGACTTCTTCGCCGACCGCCTCAAGGTCCAGCAGCGCGAAGCCGGCGTCCGGCACGATCTCATCGATGCTGTGTTCTCTCTGGGAGGGGAGGACGATCTCGTCCGCCTGCTGGCAAGGGTGAAGGCATTGCAGAACTACGTCGAAACCGCCGAGGGCGCCAATCTGCTGGCCGCCTACAAGCGCGCCGCCAATATCCTCAAGAAGGAGGACTGGCACGGCTGCGAGGGCGAGATCGCCCGCACCGGCGAGGAGGACCCGCTGGCGCTGGTCGACGATCCCGATCTCAAGGCGGTGATCGACGCCAAGATGGCCGAGCGGCACCAGAAAGAACTTTCCTACACCCCCGAACCGGCGGAAAAGACGCTGATCGAGGCGCTGGACCAAGCCGAGCCCAAAGCCGCCGCGGCGATCGAGGGCGAAGACTTCGAAACCGCGATGGCCGCGCTCGCCAGTCTGCGCGCCCCGATCGATCGGTTTTTCGAGGAGGTGACGGTCAATGATGCAGACGAGGACAAGCGCGCCGCACGGCTCGATCTGCTGGCCCGTTTCCGCGCCGCGGTGCACAAGGTCGCAGATTTCGCGCGGATCGAGGGGTGATCGCCACCCCCCTTACCCCCGATCTGTCACCCTGGAGGCGTAAATTCGCGATAACGCCTTGAATCTAATGGGTTCGCCAAACTGGATCAGGGTGACACCGCTGTAACCCGGTGTCACCCTTCAAACGTCACCCGAACAGGAGTTCACATGTCGCAATCGGTCTTTTCCTTCGGCGGCGACGCCAGCCATTCCGACCCGCGCCAGAAGGACAAGAAGGTCACCGGCGGCAAGGGCGCCAATCTGGCGGTGATGGCCGAGATCGGGCTGCCGGTGCCCCCGGGCTTCACCATCGCGACCGAGGAATGCCTAACCTATCTCGCGGGCGGCGCCGATTTTCCGCAAGCCCTGCGCGATCAGGTCGCCGAGGCGCTGCGCCATGTCGAGCGCACCGTGGGCAAGGTGCTGGGCGACCCTGAGGATCCGCTGCTGGTCTCGGTCCGCTCGGGCGCGGCGATCTCGATGCCGGGGATGATGGACACCGTGCTCAACCTCGGGCTCAACGACCAGACCGTCGAGGGCCTCGCGCGCACCAGCGGCGATCCGCGCTTCGCCTGGGACAGCTACCGCCGCTTCGTCCAGATGTATTCCGACGTCGTGCTCGGGGTCGATCACGGATTGTTCGAGGAAGCGCTCGAGATCGTGAAGGAAGACACCGGCTTCTATTCCGACACCGAGCTCGAGGCCGAGCACTGGCAGAAGCTGGTCGCCGAATACAAGGCCATCGTCGAGCGCGAGCTTGGGCAGCCGTTCCCGCAGGATGCCCAGGCGCAGCTGTGGGGGCGCGATCGCGGCGGTGTTCGACAGCTGGGACACCGAGCGCGCCAAGATCTACCGCCGCCTCAACGACATCCCCCACGACATGGGCACTGCGGTCAACGTCCAGGCGATGGTGTTCGGCAATATGGGCGACACCAGCGCCACCGGCGTCGCCTTCACCCGCGACCCCTCGACCGGCGAGAAGGCCTATTACGGCGAATGGCTGGTCAATGCGCAGGGCGAGGACGTCGTCGCCGGGATCCGCACCCCGCAATATCTCACCAGGGCGCGGCGCGAATCGGCGGGGGCCGACAAGCCGAGCATGGAAGAGGCGATGCCCGAGGCCTTCGCCGAACTCGCGCGCGTGTTCGAGCTGCTCGAGCAGCATTATTCCGACATGCAGGACATCGAGTTCACCGTGCAGCAGGGCAAGCTCTGGCTGCT
>JAHJPT010000256.1 GCA_018819685.1 Alphaproteobacteria bacterium | reverse complement strand
TCGCGCAGGATCAGCGAATTGTCGCCGGTGTAGATGCACATGTAATCGCCCGCGGCCTCGATATGCTCGATCGTGCCGACCTCGACGCGGAAGATCTGGCCGCGATCCTTGATGTTGATGAGCTTCTCGTAGCGCGAGGCGGCATCGTCGTCGCCCTGCGCGAATTCCTCCGCCGCCCCCGGAGCGACTTCGGAGAGCACGTTCATCAGCTTCTCGGCTTCCTCGGTCGATTTCTTCTCGGCGATGCGGTTGCGCACCCGTTCGATCGTGTCGGCCAGCTTGTTCTCGTCGACCGGCTTCATCAGATAGTTCACCGCATTGGCCTCGAAGGCGCGGATCGCGTGTTCCTGATAGGCGGTGACGAAGACGAACAGCGGGGGATCGATCTCCATCACCCCCTGGACCACCGAGAACCCGTCGAAGCCGGGCATCTGGATATCGAGAAAGACCAGATCGGGGCGCTGCGTCTTGATCGCACGGATCGCCTCGCGGCCGTTCTGGCAGGTGTCGATGATCTCGACGTCCTCGAACTTTTCGAGCCGCAATTGCAGCCCCTGAATGGCGAGTTTCTCGTCGTCGACGAGGATGGTGCGGATAGTCATGTCGTCCTATGCCCTTTCCGGCAATGGCAGTCCGGCAACGGATGGGCCGTCGCCCATTTGTCGCGGTTGCGGTGGGAACGCACCGGTTTCGTCCGCCGCGGACTCGGCCGGTTCGTAGGGGATCTCGATCAGCACGGTGAACCCGCCGCTGTCGGGAGACCGAATCTCGAAACGGTGATCGTCGCCATAGGCCTGCGCCAGCCGGTTGCGGATATTGGCCAGACCGACGCCGGTGGAGGTGCTGCGCCGCAGCGAGCCGATCAGCGCAGGCGGCAGCTCTTCCGCGCCGCCTTGGTTGATGCCGGGCCCCGTATCCGACACGGTCACCCGCAGCCGCGGCCCGACGATCTGCGCGACCAGACTGATCGTCGCGCCTTCTTCCTGCGGGCTGACTCCGTATTTGATCGCATTCTCGACCAGCGGCTGGAGCAGCATCGAGGGGATGCAGGCCTGCGCGGCGACGGGATCGACCTGGAAGTCGGTCTGCAGCCGCTCCTCGAAACGCATTCGCTCGATATCGAGATAGAGCATCAGCGTCTCGACCTCCTGCGCCATGGTCACCTTGCTGCCCGGCTGGTTGACCAGCGTGTGGCGCAGGAAACTGGAAAGCCGGGTAAGCATCGCATTGGCGGGCTCGGTCTGCTTCAGAAGCACCAGCGTGCTGATCGAATTCAAGGTGTTGAACAGGAAATGCGGATTGAGCTGGTAGCGCAGCATCTCGAGTTGCGCGCTGGTGGCCTGCATCTCGAGCCGCTCGAGCCGGTCGGCCTGTTCCTCGACCTGGAGGAAATAATTGATCGCGTAATAGAGCGCCGACCACGTGCCCAGCACGGTCAGATCGTAGAAGTAGATTCCCACGAACAACCGCACGAAATCGGTCTCGCCGCCGCTCGGGCGCGCCAGATCGAGCACCCAGCTGTCGATGAAGGCGTGGATACCCACCGCCAGCGCCAGCGCGAGCGCCGTCGAGCTCCAGGTCACCAGCGGACGGCGGCTGATCAGCTGGCGGTAGATCACCGACAGCACCAGGCTAAGCGAGAAGCCGGTCACCGCCTGGATCAGGATGATGACGAGGAAGTCGAGCGGCTGCTCGTTGGCGAAGGCGGAAATCGCGCGCAGCAGGAAGGCGCCGCCCCACCCGCCGATCTGCAGATACCAGAAAGCCCGGTTCTTGTTGGCGAAGAAGGGCGTGGGTTGGATGGGCAGAACCGCCATAGCGCTCGGGCCTTAGCGCATTTGCGGCTGGCTAGGCCAGTCGCTAGACTATAGGCTTCTCGCCAAGTGGGCCGAAGTGGGCCGGAGCGGGCCCGAGTGGGAGACAGATGCGATGGATGTGAGCGAACAGACGATGCACGGAATGGCCGAGCGCGCGAAATTCCGCGAGATGAAGCAGGGCACCAGGGAAGACTGGACGATCATCGGCGGCGAATACCGCGCCTTCGCCAAGGGCCTGCCCGATCGTGTACTCGATCATCTCAAGCTGCTCGACGGCGATTTCGGCGGGTTTCCGGTCTGCCGGCTCGAGCATTCGCTGCAGACCGCGACGCGGGCGCATCGCGACGGGCAGGGCGAGCCCTATGTGGTGATGGCGCTGCTCCACGATATCGGCGACACGCTGGGCAGCTACAACCACCCCGAGGTCGCGGCTTCGATCATCAAACCCTTCGTCAGCGAAGAGCTGCACTGGATCTGCCAGAGCCACGGCGCTTTCCAGGGCTATTACTATTTCCACCACCTCGGGATGGACCGCAATGCCCGCGATGCCTTCGAGGGGCACGAGCATTACGAAGCCTGCCGCGAATTCTGCGAGAAATACGACCAGGCCGCGTTCGATCCCGATTACGTCAGCGAACCGCTGGAATTCTTCGAGCCCATGGTGCGCCGGGTGATGGCGAAGCCGCTGGCCAGCCTCTACGCCAAGGCGGTCGAGGAGGAAGCCGCCTAATCCGCTTCGGCTTTGGTTTCCTCCGCAGGCGCGTGGCGGGTGAAATGGCGCGACCAGTCGGCCGTGCCCTCCTGCGCCATCAGGCGCTCGACCGCGGCGATCTCGGTCTCGATGAATTCGGCCCGCTCGTCCCAGCCGTCATGCGTGCGCTTGCGCAACAATCCGCCGCCGTGGCGCGGCCCCCAGCGGTTCATGAAGCGCGCGGCGGCGTGCGGATCGTAGCCGGCATTGGCGAGCAGCCAGGGCATCAGCCGGTCGGCGTCGCGCTCGGTCAGGCGGACGAGCTTGCGCGGGCGGCCCAGCGGCTCGAGCAAGGCGCGATGGCGCAGCAGATTGTGCGCCAGCTCATGCGCGACCCCGGCGGCGAATTCATCCTCGGGATAGGCGAAACCGGGGAAGTCGCGGCCCAATAACACGCGCGCGCCGTCGGCCACGGCGCCGGAGCCTCCGGCGAGCACCTCGAACCGGCTCGCGCAGGCGGGAATGCCGGCGATCGTCGCTACGGTGGGCGGGGCTCCCGACCGGCTCCATTCGAGCGCGACGGTTCCCCCCGCCAGCGCCGAATCGAGCGCATCCTTGACGTCCACCAACCGCTGCCACTCGGGATCGGAGCGCGGGAAGCGCCGGTCCAGATCCCGGCCCGCGAGCGAATGCAGCGTGTCATTGGCGGCGATACCCGCCGCCGCCGCGGGCGATCCGGGCGCGACCGCCTGCACCCCGATATCGCGCGTCAGACCCAGCTCGCTGCGGACCTCTTCCGGATCGCTATAGGCGGCGGCGTCGTGGAGCAGCATGCCGATCGCCGGTGCGGTGCCATCGCAGAAGGCGGCGTTGCCGATGACCAGGCGCCAGCCAACGGCGAACAGCCGCGCATCGCGCGCCTGCAGATCGGCGAGGTCGCTCAGCGGGGCGGGCGATTGGCTTTCCGAGGCCTGCGCAGCCAGCGGAGAGGAGCCAGCCAATGCCGCTGCCGCTACCGATGCGGCAAAAGCGATTCGCGCGATCACGCCGGATCGTCGGCGGCGACGGCTTCCGCCAGCACGTCATAGCCGACCGCCCCCTGGAGCACCTGCGACCCGGTCACCCAGCTCGGCGTCCCGGTGAAGCCCAGCTGCTGCGCCAGCGCCATGTTCTGCGCCAGTTCGCGGGTGACACCCTCGGTCCCGGCGAATTGCCGCGCCTGGGCCAGATCGAGACCCGCTTCCAGCGCTGCCGCCTCGACCGTGGCGGGCGAGGGCGGCCCCAACGCGAACATCGCGGTGTAGAATTGCGAATATTTGCCCTGCTCCGCGGCGGCCAGCGCCATCCGTGCCGCTTCCTCGCTGCCATCGAAGATCGGCCATTCGCGGACCACCACCCGCAATTCGGGATCCTCGGCGATCAGCCGCTGGACGTCGGCTTCGGCGGCGCGGCAATAGGTGCAGGCGTAATCGGTGAACTTGACCAGCGTCCGGCTGCCTTCGGGATTGCCCAGCACCGCGCCGGGGAAGGGAGCCGCGACCTCGTCGGCGACCTCGGCCAGTCGGCCTTCGCTCTCGCGCTGCTGCAGCGCCTGCGCCATTTCGGGGAGCACCTCGGGGTTGGCGACCAGAAAGTCGCGCAGCTGCGGATTGCCCAATCCGCTGAGCGACCACAGCGCCGCGCCGGCAAAGCCGAACACCAGCGCCAGCAGCGCGGTGAGAAGATGCGTTTTCATTGGTCCTGCCCCAAGCCTTGCGTCGTCCGTCTCTGGCGTGCGTTTCTGGCGCCCGTGTCTAGCGTCGTCCGCCGCCACGATCGGTCTGCTGTTCGATCAGCGCACGCGCCTGCATGCCGATATCCTGCGCCCGCAGCCAGTCGGGCGTCCCCTCGGGCAGCCCCGCCTCGGCGGCCTGAGCGCTGCGCAGCGCCATGGCGTATTCGCGGTTCATCACCTGCTGTTCGGCGCTCGCGAGCCGCGCGCGGGGCATGTCGCCTCGCGCGGCATAGACCACCCCGAGCTGGTACCAGGCGAAGGGGTTGTACCGGTCCTTGGCCACCGCGGCGCGCAGCACCTCTTTGGCCTCGGCGTAGTTGTCGCGGTCCTCGGTCGCGATCAGTGCATGACCGAACAGCGTCGCGATCAGGGGTTCGGATCGCGTCATCTCGGTGGCGCGGCGGAGCGATTCCAGAGCTTCGTCGGCGCGCCCCGATTCGAGCAGCACCTGGCCGCGCAATTCGAGGAAATAGGGATCGTCGGGATCCTGTGCGATCAGCGCGTCGGTCTCGGCGAGCGCCTGATCCACCCGTGCGGCCTTGTGATAGGCATAGGCGCGGGCATAGCGCGCGGGCACGCCGGTGTCGCTGGCGGGGAAGCTGTTGAGCGTGCGCTGCGGTTCTTCCAGATAGCCCGAGAGCTTGGCCTTGATCCGCCGGAACCGCCGTTCAAGCCGTGCATCGTCGGGCGCTTCCCAGGCGGGATCGCGCTGATAGGTATCGCGCAGCCTCGCTATCCGGTCGCCCGAGAGCGGATGGGTGCGGGTGAAGGCGGCCTCGTCGCTCTGGCTGTAGCCATAGCGGAATTCCTGGTTCTGCAGCTTCTTGAAGAAGGCGATCGAGCCGCGGCCCGAAATCCCGGCATCGGAGAGATATTGCGCGCCCGCGGCATCGGCGGAGGATTCCTCGCCGCGGTTGTAGGCGAGGAACTTGCCCATTGCCGCGCGCTGGCCGGCCATCATCACCCCCATCGCGGCATCGCCCGCGCCGGCGAGCGCGGCGCCCAGCCCGGCGATCAGCGAGAGGATCGAGATCCGGTTGGCCGCCGCCATCCCGTCGCCCTGGCGGATGATGTGGCCCCCGGTGATATGACCCAGCTCGTGCGCGACAACGCCCTGGACTTCGTTCGCGGTCTCGGCGGCGTCGATCAGTCCGCTGTGGAGATAGACTGCCTGCCCCCCCGCGACGAAGGCGTTGATGGAAGGGTCGTTGATCAGCACGATATCGACATTGCCGGGTTCGAGACCGGCGGCCTCGACCAGCGGGGCGGAGAGTTCCTGGAGGAAATCCTCGGTTTCGGCATCGCGCAGGATCGATTGCGCAGCGACCGGCTGGACCCCGAGGACCAGCAGCGCGCAAAAGGCAAACAGATGGGCGAGCGGACGCATTCGAGCTCTGCTAGCGGGTTTCGCCCTGAACCGGAACTGAAGCCTGCCGGGTCCGGTCGAGGAACGCTGCGACATCGTCGCGCAGACCTCGCTCGCGGCGCCACGGGCTGGCGAGCCTCACGAGCACATCGGAATGGTCCAAGCCGTCGTAGATCCGGGTCTCGACGCGGGCGCCGACATCTTCCAGGGCGGCGGCGAGCGCGCGGGTGTTGCGCGGTTTGACCGTCGTGTCCGCGCTACCGGTCAGCAGCAGCATCGGCGGGGCATCGGCGCGCACGTGGTTGATCGGCTGGGTGGCCGCGGCATCGGGCGCCTGGCCGAAGGCGGCGCGGGTCGAATCCTTGTCGAAGGGGAGGAAATCGTATGGCCCAGCCATCCCCACCACCCCGCGAATCGCCTCCGGCGGGACACTTTCGGCGGCGAGCCAGCGCGGCTCGAGCGCGACCTGAACGACATTGTAGGCACCCGCCGAATGGCCGGCGAGATAGATCCGCCCGGGGTCGCCGCCATAGCGCGCCGCATTGGCGTGCAGCCAGCCGATCGCCTGTGCGGTGTCCTCGAGCATGGCCGGATAGCGCCCCGCTTCGCCCAACCGGTAACCCGCCAGCGCCACCACGAAGCCCTCGGGCGCAAGCGAGCGCGCGACGAAGCCGTAGTCTTTCGGGTCGCCCCATTCCCAGCTGCCGCCGTGGACGAACAGCAGTACGGGCGCAGTCTCGGCCGTCGGCTGCGCCCGGTAGAGCGAGAGCGTCTGCGTCGGCGCTTCGCCCAGCCGCACGCGCGCCACACGTTCCACACCGCTCCCGCTGCCGGTCACCCGGTCGATCGTGTCGAGCAGCGCCACGCTGTTGACCTGCAGCGCGATCCAGAAGGCGATGCCGGCCAGTACCAGCAGAGCCGCAATGCCGCCCAGCATCCATGAGAGCATCCGGCTCACGCCTCCGGCTGCGGCGGGGTGGCAGTGCCGGTTTCGGTGCCCTTGCCCGCGGGTTTCTCGACTGCCTCGACGATCCGCTCCGCCTCGCCGTCATGCGCCAGCCCGATGGCGCGCAGGAACTGCTGCCCGCTGGTGTAGCTGGCACCCAGCCACAGCGGGACGTTCGCCGCCTCGATCAGCGATCGCGCGGCGATTTCCTCGGGGCTGAGCGGATCGCCGGCGCGGCGGATGAAGACCGCGCGCACCCGCCCCGGGTGGGTTGCGACCACTTCGGCAAAGGCCAGCAGATCGCCTTGCGAATCATCGCCGATCAGCGCGAATTGCAGCGAGTCGTAGGTTTCGACGATACCCGCGATCGCCGCGATCTTGTGCGCGCCGTGGCTGCCGCTGCCGAAGGTCTCGCTGTTCAGTCCCCAGTCGCGCAGCATCAGCGGGCCGAGCGGCAGGCCGCGGCTCTTCTGGAAGGCGACCAGATAGGAGAACAGGTTCCAAGGGCTCGACGAGACGTAGAAGAAGGGGTGATGCGTCGCGGGCAAACGGTCGCCGGTATGCGCCTCGCCGGTCTGCAGCACCGCGCCGCCGCCCAGCGCGTTGTAGAAGACGTCGGCATCGGGAACCAGCAAGCGCTCGTCGGGCAATTGCATCACCACCCGGCGCCAATTGCGCGCGAGCTTGCGGAGCCCGCCGGTGATGCCGGTCTCGATGATCGTGTCGTCGATATCCGAGATAACGCCCAACGTCGCTTCCCGGCCCGGCGCCAGCACATGGCCCTCGACGCATTGCTCGCCATCACGATCATGCCAACGGAAGGCGACCACTTCCCACTGGCTGTGACTGGCGAGTTCCCACTCGGGCTCGAGCGGTACGTCGAAATGGACGAACCCCTCGCGATCGGTCGTGCCGAGATGGTGGAAGGTGCGTCCGTCGGGATGCTGGATTTCCAGATCGACCGCCAGATCGGGCACCTCGTGCGAGGCGAATTGCGACAGCATGGTGCGGATCGCGCGCAGGCGGCCGCTCTTGTCGAAGCCGGGCCGCGGGGCGCGCAGGGCGCGGGCCGAGATCATCAGCCGCTCGCGGCTGCGATAGCCGAAATAGGGCTGGATGCGGACGCGTCGGGTCGGAAACAGGGCCATCCGGTCTAGCTAGCCCGGCGATTCGCGACGGGATAGCCCCTGGTTCCGGTATCTGCGGCGAAGCGTCATCCCAGCGAAAGCTGGGATCTTTGTCGGCCTGGTCCCAGATCCAGCGCGTCCCCGAGACCGATCCCAGCTTTCGCTGGGATGACGAAGTGGTTGTTGCTCTCGATCGCTTTGGCTCGCGGGTCAGGCGAGCAATTTGCGCGCGGCGCGCTCGACCAGCGGGACGTCCTCGGGAATCTCGCCCACCACCAGCACTTCGCCATCTTCGGTCCGCCGGACCATCACCAGCGCGAATTCGGGCCCCGAGGGTTCCAGATCGCCGAGGGAGAGCGGTTCGATCGCGCGCAGCTTCTTCGCCAGCGATTCGCGCATCGTGGTGCCGTCATCGACCTTCTCGCCCGCTTCCTCGCGGCGCGCGCGGCGTTCGGCCTGAACCACGCCCTTGAGCCCGCCCTCGGCCTCACCGAGAAAGCGCGCCAGCGATCCGCGGGTCACCTGCAGGCGATGGGCATGGCTCAGCACCGCGGCGTATTCGGTCACCCGCGTCTTGTCGTAATCGGCGCCGAACACCAGCTTGACCACCGGGGTCATCGGCGCGCGTTCCTGGATTTTGAGCCCGCTATCGGCGATCAGTTCCTGGAAGCCCTCCGGATCGGCGACCGCCTCGAGACTGAAATCATAGGCGCGTCCGACCGCACGATAGAGCGCGTCGCGGCTGCGGTCCTCGCTAGAACTGGCGACCAGCGCGAGCTCGCGGGCCTCGGCGAGGCAATCGTAGAGACCCAGCGTCTCTCCGGCGCTCGCGGGCGCCGGAGCGGAATGCTCGGCGGCTTGTGCGTCGGACTCATCCTCGGCATCCTGCGAGGTCTCGATGTCGGTTGCGAGCGGTGCTGCGGGGACGAAACTCACCGCGGCGCGCGGCTCCTCGGGCTCGTAGGCTTGCGGCACCAGCGGCGATTGGCCGTCGCCCGCTGTGCCTTCTTCGTCGTCATCGTCATAGGCCGATGACAGGTCGAGCGTCGGGCGCGGCTTGGTTCCTCGCCCGATCAGCGAGGAAAGACCCGCGCCGACGCTGTCGTCGGCCAGCGGATCGATCACATCGTCGACGTCTTCGGGTTCGGGTTCCTCCCAATCATCGTCGAGCCCGTAATCGCGCGCGGTTTCGCCGATGGCTCGGCCGCGCCATTCGGCCGCGTGGGAACCGCCATCGTCGTATTCCTCGTCGTCGTCTGCTTCGTCTTCTTCATCCCAATTGTGAGCCGACCAGCCGGCCAGCCCCGCAGCCGCGCGGCTGCCGAAGGCGGGCACGGGCAGTTCCTGGGTTTCGTGATGCGGCGGGATCGCTTGGTGTTCTGCGACATCGTCCAGCGGAACGCTCAGTTCCAGCGGCGCCTCGTCGCGTCCGACCGGCTGTTTCAGCGTCAGGACCCTGTCTGCAATCGATTCGGTCTCGTCCGCCTCCCCCTCCGCTGCCGCATCCGCCTGAAGCGCCTGGCCGATTTCGAGCAGCAATTCGTCCGCGGTCTGCTGGTCGGCGACTTCCTTCCAATTGATCACCCCGAAGATGAAGTCGATCGTCTCGTCATCGCTCGAATAGGGCAGCAGGATCCCGCGATAGAGTGCGGTGGCGCCGCGCTGATTGACGAATTCGGCCTCGAAACCGATCGGCGCCTGATTGGCGAGGATCTGCATATAGTGGTCGGTGATGCGGCTCAGCAGCGAGCGCGCGGGGATCTCGGACACCGCATCGATCGCGTGGGCCGCGTCCTGCTCGCCGCATTCCTCCGCCAGCCGCTCGCCGAGATATTCGATACCGGGATTGTCCACTCCCTGGGTGAAATCGAGCAGCACCGAATAGGGGCCGAAATCCTTCAGCGAGGCGGGATCGAGATCCTCGATCGAGGGGAAATTGCGGTCGGCGAGCAGGCTCGCCCAGTGATTGTAGGCGCGCACCTGCATCCGGCGCTCGTCCTGCCCGACGGGCGAGGGCGGGCCTTCGTGGATCGGGTTCTCGTCTTCGCTCTCGAAATCGGGGCCGGACTCGTGGTCGCCGGAATCGTCGGGGCCGGAATAATCGGGGCCGGAGTAATCGGGCTCGTCGCCATACCCTCCGCGAGAGCCGAAAATGCCGCCTAGCCTGTCCATCGTCGATGCTGCCCCTGAAAAGCGCGCTCTGAAAGCGTGGTGGTCTGCATCCTTGCTTGTGACGGGCCGTGGTAAACATATCGCTAACCGAGGGGCGCCAATGCCCCGCGACCGGCAATAGGGACACGGCGCGACCGGCGAACAGGGCGCGCCGTGGGCCGCGATCGGATCAGAACATGTAGCGCATCTTGATCGCCAGAGACTTGGGGCTGTCGGAGACCTCGAACATCGCGTCCTCGAAGCGCGGAGGACCCATCACCACCTTGGCGTCGCGCGAGAAGCCGAAGCCCTCGCGCGGCATCATCCCCAGCGCGCGATCGGCCTTGCCATTGCCGTTCTCGTCGTGAAGCAGCGCGATCGCATAGCGCCCCGGCGCGACGCCGGGAAAGGTGAGGGTGACCTTGCCGGCGTGCGCATCGACGATGGTGCGATAGGAAGGGGTGCCGGACCGGCATTTGGGGAAGCGCGCCGGATCGCCGGTCATGCAGGCGATAACCAGCCCTTCGGCATTGCGCAATTGAGTGACGGTGACGGTGACGGTGACGTCGGTTCCCGCGAGCGGATGGCCGGCGGCAGTGGCCAAAGGTGCCAGCGGCAGCAGCAGCGCCAGCAAGGTGAGGCGGGTGAATTTCATACGGCGCTGCTCAACCCTTTGTCGGTGCCGCAGACCCGATCCCAGAAGCGGAAATAGAGCCCGAAATTGCAGCGGTATTCCTCGTGATGCCGCTGATGGTGACTGGCGGTTATCAGCCAACCCCCTAACCGCGAGTGAACCAGCCGGCGCGGAAACATCTCCCAGCCCATGTGGTTGGTCACCCCCATCACCGTCATCACCGCGAGCACCAGGCCCAGCATCGCGGCATGGATCGGGATCACGAACACCAGCAGCGGGATCACGAAGGCTCCGGTCAGCGCCTCGTAGGGGTGGAAGCTCATCGCCGCCCAGGCGGTCGGCGGGCGGCTGGCGTGGTGGACCGCGTGCATCGAACGGAACAGCCGGGGGCGGTGCATCCAGCGGTGGGACCAATAGAACCAGGTGTCGTGCGCGAACAGATAGAGCAGCACCGAGAGCGGCAGATACCACAGCGGGAAATCCTGCCAGCCGGTATAGATCTGCGTCCAGC
>JAHJPT010000255.1 GCA_018819685.1 Alphaproteobacteria bacterium | reverse complement strand
CGGTCGCGAAATTCCACCATCGAGTGGATCACGCTTTGCGGGTGGACCACGATTCCCAGCCTGTCGAGCCCCACAGGGAACAGGTGATGCGCCTCGATCAGTTCGAGCCCCTTGTTCATCATCGTCGCCGAATCGACGCTGATCTTGGCGCCCATGTCCCAATTGGGATGCGCCACCGCTTGCGCCGGGGTGGCTGCCTCGAGCTGCGCCAGCGTCCAGGTCCGCAAGGGGCCGCCGCTGGCGGTCAGCGTGATCTTCGCCACTTCGGCGAGATCATTGCCCGCGAGGCACTGGAAGATCGCATTGTGTTCGGAATCCACCGGCAGCAGCGTCGCGCCGTGGCGTTCGACCGCAGCGGTCATCACCGCGCCTGCGGAAACCAGCGCTTCCTTGTTCGCCAGCGCCACCGTGCCGCCCTGTTCGATCGCCGCCATCACCGGCGCCAGACCGGCGCAGCCGACGATTGCGGCCACGGTCATGTCGACCGGGCGCGCAGCGACCTCGCACAGCGCGCTGCGCCCGGCGGCCGCCTCGATCCCGCTGCCCGCCAGCGCATCGCGAAGATCGGCAAGGCAGCTCTCGTCCGCCACCACCGCGATCTCGGCGGAAAACTCGCGCGCCAGCTCCGCCAGTTCGGCGACATTGCCATTGGCGGTCAGCGCCACCACCCGCCAGTCGGCGCGGTTGCGGCGCACGAGATCGAGCGTCGAGGCGCCGACCGAACCGGTAGCACCCAGAATGGTGAGCGAGCGGGTCACGCGGCGGGCGCCAGGATCAGGCCGGCCAGCAGCGCGACCGGGATCAGCCCGTCGGTGCGATCGAACACCCCGCCATGGCCGGGGATCAGATTGGAGGAATCCTTGCGCCCCGCGCGCCGCTTGAGCCAGCTTTCGAAGAAATCGCCCGCCTGCGCCGCGACCGCCAGCACGATCCCGGCGCCCACGATCTGCGCCAGTTCGAGAATGTCGAAGCCCACTATCTCGTCCGCGCCGCGTCCGCCCACCACCCACACGAACCCGGCCAGCCACAGGCTCGCGCCGACGATTCCGCCGAGCAGTCCGGCCCAGGTCTTGGAGGGGCTGATGGTGGGCGCGATCTTGGGACCGCCGATGGTGCGGCCGAAAAAATAGGCGAAGGTGTCGATGAAGATCACCGTACCGATCACCCCGACCATCAGGAACACCGGCATCATCGCCAGCAGCAGCCCCGCCACACCGATATAGGCGGTGCCGAACAGCAGCGCCGCGATCCGCCCCGACCAGCTGCCGAAGGCGCGATATCCGAGCCGCACATATTCGACGAAGGTGGCCAGCGCGACCGCGCCGATGAACCCCGCGAGCCATGCCCCCCCCGCCCTCAGCGCCGCAACGGCCACCACGATCATCACCACCGCGGATGCCGCGCGCACCGGAAGATCCGAGGTCCGGATCGCAATCGGAACATCGACATAGCGCTTCACCCGCGCGCGCACCCGGTCGCGCTTGCGCGCGGTCAGCGGATCCTGCGCGTCGTGTCGCTCATCCCTCGGCGGATCGGGCAGCGGGGCCTCGGGCTCAGCGTCCACCATAGCGTCGCTCCCGTTCGGCGAATTGCGCCAGTGCCTCGTTAAGATGCGCGGGCGTGTAATCGGGCCACAGCACATCGGTGAAGATCATCTCGGCATAGGCCGCCTGCCACAGCAGGAAATTGGACAGCCGCACCTCGCCGCTGGTGCGGATCAGCAGATCGAGCGGCGGCAGGTCGGCGGTGTAGAGATGGCGCGCGATGCTCGCCTCGGTCACCTCGCCCTCCTGCGCGGCGAGCGCCGCGGCGCGCGCGATCTCCTGATGCGAGCCGTAATTGAGCGCCACCGCCAGTATCCGCGAGCCCTTGGCGGTCTGCGCGAGCGCATCCTCGAGCATGTCGACGATATCGGGCGCCAGCGCCTTGTAGTCGCCGACGATTTTCAGCCGCACGTCATTGGCGATGAATTCGGGTAGATCGGAGATGATGAACTTGCGCAGCAGCCCCATCAGATGGTCGATCTCGTCTTCCGGGCGCTTCCAGTTCTCGCTGCTGAAGGCGTAGAGCGTCAGGCAGTCGAGCCCCATCGCCCCGACCTCGCGGACCAGCCGGCGCACCGCCTCGACCCCGCGCTGGTGGCCGATCGCGCGCGGCAGATGCCGCCGCTTGGCCCAGCGACCGTTGCCATCCATGATGATCGCGACATGGCGCGCACGACCGGGGTCGGCGGTTGCGGGGTCGGCGGTTGCGGGCTGGGTCACCGGCTCGCTCGCTGAGCAGCTCTCTGGCGCAAGCCTTGGCCTGAACGGGACGCGAAGCCTCTCACTGGGAGAGGATTTCCTTCTCCTTCGCCTCCGCGGCCGTGTCGGCTTCGGCGACGTATTTGTCGGTCAGTTTCTGAACCTCGTCCTCGAGCCGCTTGCGGTCGTCCTCGGAGATTTCCTTCTTCTTCTCGTCTTCCTTCAAAGCTTCCATCGCATCGCGGCGCACGTTGCGGATCGCGATCTTGGCATTCTCGGAATATTGCCCGGCGAGCTTGGCCAGTTCCTTGCGACGCTCTTCGGTCAGATCGGGCAGCGGCAGGCGGATGGTCTGGCCGTCGGTCATCGGGTTGAGACCCAGATTGGCGCGGGCGATACCCTTTTCCACCGCGGTGGTGTTGGCCTTGTCCCAGACCTGCACCGCGAGCATCCGCGGCTCGGGCGCGTTGACCGTCGCCACCTGGTTGAGCGGCATGATCGAGCCATAGACGTCGACCGTCACCGGATCGAGCAGCGCGGTGTTGGCGCGGCCGGTGCGCAGCCCCGAAAGATCGCCCTTGAGGCTCTCCACCGCGCCCGCCATCCGGCGTTCGATATCGCTTTTGTCGTATTTGGCCATGGTCGGGATCCTCGGTCTGCTGTGGTCGGTTCGATTTGCTTATGGCTCAGGCGCTTGCGCCCGGGAACAGGGTTTTGCGCTAGGCTTCGCTGGCCGGGGCGCCGACGATGGTCTGGACGCCCTCGCCCGCCAGCACCCGCGCCAGATTGCCCTTCTCGCGGATCGAGAACACCACGATCGGAATCGCGTTGTCGCGACACAACGCGACCGCGCTGGCATCCATGACCCTGAGATTGTCTGCGAGTACCCGGTCGTAACTCACTGTATCGTAGCGCTTTGCCTGGGTGTTCTTCTTGGGGTCGGAATCATAGACGCCGTCGACGCTGGTGCCCTTGAGGAGCGCGTCGCAGCGCATTTCCGCCGCCCGCAGTGCGGCGCCGCTATCGGTGGTGAAATAGGGGGCGCCTACGCCGGCGGCGAAGATCACCACGCGGCCCTTCTCAAGATGACGTTCGGCGCGGCGGCGGATCACCGGTTCGCACACCTTGTCCATCTCGATCGCCGACTGAACTCTGGTGGGGACGCCCAATTGCTCGAGCGCACTCTGCATCGCCAGCGCGTTCATCACCGTCGCCAGCATGCCCATGTAATCGGCCTGCGCGCGGTCCATCCCCTGCGCCGCGCCCGCCATCCCGCGGAAGATATTGCCCCCGCCGATCACGAGACAAATCTCCAGCCCGCCCGCCTGCGCCGCCTTCACCTCGCGCGCGAGTTCCATCACGAAGGCGGGATCGATCCCGAACTGCTGGTCGCCCATCAGCACTTCGCCCGACAGTTTGAGCAGGACGCGTTTGATGGGGGGCATGGTCATGGGGTGGCCGAGGTCCGATAAATCCGAGGGTTGCGGCTCCTTAGCCCCCTCGCGGCGGAGGCGCAAAGGGGAAAGGGGCGCCGTGCGAACGGGGCGCAGAAGCGGGATTTCCTACATGCGATACCCTCGCTAGCCTCGCTCAGGGCAATCTCGTCCGCGATTCGGCCCCCCGCGGACCCGCGCTGCCGCAGCCCGCCTGTGTTTCATCAACCAACTCGCAACGAATCGGAGAAAACGCACAAAAACGGCCGCCGAATACACATCCGGCGGCCGCAAATTGTAGGATTGGGTTTTGGGCTCAGCCCTTGACCGCCGCCGCCACTTCCGCGGCGAAATCGCTCTCTTCCTTCTCGATGCCTTCGCCGAGCTGGAAGCGGACATAGTCCTTCAGCACGATGGAGTGCCCCGCATCCTTGCCGGCTTTCGCGACGACATCCGAAATCGGCGTCTTGTTGTCCATCACGAAAACCTGGCTGAGCAGCGCGTTTTCCTTGGCGAACTTCTTGATCGCGCCGTCGACCATCTTTTCCTGGACCTCGGCGGGCTTTCCGCTCTCGGCTGCCTTCTCGGCCGCGATCTTGCGCTCGCGCTCGATCGTCTCGGCGTCGAGATCCTCGGCGTTCAATGCCTGCGGGAAGGCCGCTGCGATATGCATCGCGAGCTGCTTGCCGAGCGGTTCGAGCACATCGGCACCCGCCTCGCTCTCGAGCGCGACCAACACACCGATCTTGCCAAGATTGGGCGCGACAGCATTGTGCATATAGGGCACGACCATGCCGCTGGAGACCGCAACGGTCTTCATCCGGCGGATCTGCTGGTTCTCGCCGATCGTGGCGACATTGTCGGTGAGCTTGTCGCTGACGGTTCCGCCGTCGGGATAGTCGAGACCCTTGAGCGTCTCGACATCATCGCCCGAAGCCTTGAGTGCGGTCTCGGTGACCTTGCGGACGAAATCCTGAAACCGGTCGTTCTTGGCGACGAAGTCGGTTTCGGAATTGACCTCGACCGCAACGCCCGTGGTGCCTTCGACGGCCACGCCGACCAGACCCTCGGCCGCGGTGCGGCTGGACTTCTTCTGCGCGGTGGCGAGACCCTTGGCGCGCAGCGCGTCGACGGCCGCCTCGAGATCGCCGTCGCATTCGACGAGCGCCTTCTTGGCATCCATCATGCCTGCGCCGGTCCGCTCGCGCAGCGCCTTGATGTCGGCGGTGGTGAAATTCGCCATGGTGGG
>JAHJPT010000254.1 GCA_018819685.1 Alphaproteobacteria bacterium | reverse complement strand
CGGCGGTGTCCGCAATGGATGATCGTGAATTTGGTCGGCGTATCGCCTCTCTACGCCAAGCGTGGCGGCTCCACTTGAATTCTCCGATTAGCAAAAAGCGACCGAGCTCCGATAAAAACGATGAGCGGCAAGGCGATTTAAGTCTCTAATAATCGAATTTAGAACGATCGCTGCGAGCAATTCCCTTGGTTGGCTGCCGAGCCTCATGTGACCTTGTGGCAGTTGAACAGCGGCAAGATCTCCGGCGGCTTAAGGGGGGCGTCAGCGCCTCAGCAGAAACCCTCCAGCATCCCTTTACTTTCTAAAAATCATCTCGCGATAGATTACAGGGATGCCTCGCCGTCGCTCCCGTTCGGACCAGTCCTTGACCATGAGCGATATCGCCTTCTGGGCTGCGCTTGCGTTCGCCGGGACCTGGTGGGCGGTTCCGCAGGTCGAGCTGTGGATGATGTCCGCGGAAGAGCGGGCGGCGATCGAAAGCAGCATCACCTATTCCGGCTGCAACCAAGTTCGCGAGCTTGGGAAAGACCCGATCTACGCAGGCCAACCGGGCTACCGCACCACTATGGACGGCGATGGCGATGGCATTGCCTGCGAGCCTATTTACTAACGCACGCCTAACACCACTCCAACCGCGCGCCGCCCCATTCCTCCGCCAGCCCCTCGTCCACCAGCACCGCGCCCAGGCTCGCGCCGTCGCGGGTGACGGTGCGCAGCAGGCGGCCGTAGCGGTCGCGGTCGCGGTCCACGGGTTTGAGGCTGAACGCCCCCGCGTTGAGCAGCGCCAGCATCCGCTGCGTCGCGATTGCGCCCAGTTCGGCCTCGCGCGGGCATTCGGGGCGGCTGACCTCGGGGGTGTCGATATCGGCGATGCGGATCTTCTCGCCGCGGTACCAGATGGTGTCGCCATCGACCACGCAGGTCACCCGCCCGCGGCCCGTGCAGATGTCGAAGCGCGCGGCCTCGCGGTCGGTCGTGCCGGCGGAGGGGCCGGCGGAGGGGACGGCGGAGGGGACGGACCCGGAGTACGCAGGTCCCGAACGCGCGGGGGAGTCGTCGCCCGCCGCGCCGATCGCGCCGGGCGGTCCGTCCCAGAAGAACACCAGCGCGAAGGCGGCGAGCGGCAGCGCGACCAGCAGCGGCGTTCCCGCTCCGCCGGATTTGCGCGGGCGGCGGAAGGGCAGAACGGGGGCGGAAGGGTGCGGCACCGCGCCATCATGCGCACCCGATCCTCACCGAAGGATTAAGCGCGCGTCCGCACCCTCGCGAATCCGCCGCGCATAAAAAAAGGCCCCGCCGCAGCGAGGCCTTTCGGTAGTCTGTCGATCGACGATCTTACGGGCTGACGGCTTCGTCTTCCGAATCGGCGATGAAATAGATCGCCGCGACGATCGCGGCGAAGATGGCGACGCCGGCCACGGGCGAAACGCCCCCGACTTCGCTCTCGCCCTCGACGGGCATGCTGGTGCGCGCCTGAGCGGCGGCGAGCGGGGTTGCGGCGACGGCAGCGGCGGCCACTGCGGTCAAGGCGGTACGGATACGCATAGAAAACTCCTTCTGAGGCGGGAGGCTTGGTGCCCTCCGCCCGCTTCTCACGAAGAAAGGCACCATGCAACGCCTAACGCCCGAATTGCAACAGTCGATTTGAAACCGTGTGAATTTCGCAACGTGTGGCGGGTTGGTGGCGGACGTGTGGCGTGGCCGTGGCGGATTCGGGGCGGCTTAGGGGCGGATTAGGGGCGGCGCCAATTCCATTTTCCTACACGCGCGCAATCTGCTCCATCCCGGGCGATGACGCCTGATCCGACTTCCGCTCCGACTCCCGCTCCGACTCCCGCTCCGGCCCCCGCGCCGCTGCGCCGCCGCCGGCTGCCCGCCTTCCACCCCGTCCCCGTGGCGCCGCGCGCCGATGGCTGGACGCCGCTGCGGCAGGCGCACTTCATCGGCTTTCTGGCGCAGACGCGCTCGGTGGCGGCGGCGGCGCGGGCAGCGGGGATGGGCCGCGAATGCGCCTATCGCTTGCGCAAGCGCGCCGGCGCGGCGGGGTTTGCCGCGGCCTGGGATGCGGCGCTGGGAAAGCCACACATCGCCGTCGATCTGGATTCGGCGAAAGCCACAGGTCTGAGCCCCGCCTATCGCTATCGCGCCGGGCTGATCCAGGTCCGGATGCACCATGGCCGCTATTGCGCAAGCTACCGTAAAGAGGACACGAATGCGCTGCTCGAGCATCTGGCGCAGCTCGATCGCCACATCCGCAGACGGCCGGTTTCGGGCCAGCCGCCCGAGCGCTTACAACCCGCCGCTGTGTCAGACCAATCCGTGACCTTTGCCGGGCGCTAGCGGGGGGCGGTCCCGATGCCCGGTTACTCATGCCCCCACGGCGCGGGCGGGGCGGGGATCGGCTGCGACAGGTCGAAGGCGACGCGGAAGTCGCGCGCATTGGCACCCTCGCGGATCAGCCGATAGGCGAACACCGGTTGCCCGGCTCCCGCCGGATCGACCGCGACCTGCCAGACATTGGTGACCGAAACGTCGAGCCCCTCGCGCTCGAACAGCGCCACGCTCTCGGCATCGACCGGAAAATCCTGCACAAGCGCGGTGCCCGCGGTGGCGGTGTCGCCGCCGTACATCGTGACCGCGTCCTCGCTGCCGTCCGCGTGGCGGTGATCGTGCTTCAACCGCAGGCCATCTGCTGTGCGGGTGATCAGCCAGGTGCGGCTGCGGTCCCAGCTCCCGTCCGCCTGGCGGATGTGGAAGGGGATCGCGATCCGCTCGTCCGAGCACTCGCGGACATGCATCGCCATTTCCATGCCCCGCATGTCGGCGTCGGCTTGCTCGGTGCTGGTCAGGGCGCCGGGATAGGCCTTGCCGCAATGGCTCGACAGCGCCTGCCAGAACGCATCCTGCGGCGCGGGCTCGGCAGCGGCCCGCTCGGCGGAATGCGCGCAGGCGGCGAGCGCGAGAGAGGAGGCGAGAGCGAAGCAGGAAGCGATGCGGTTCATCGCGACGGCCTGCCACAAGCTCTGCTGCCTGACCAGCCGGGCCGAGTATTTGCGCCGCAGCCCTTTGCGGTTGCTCCGACATTGGCTAAGCGGCTGCCTTGCAGCGACGGGAGCAGGCGGTTTTCCATGAGCGAAGGCGAGACGAACACGACAGGCCTGCACGCCAAGGCGGAAGTGCTGATCGAGGCGCTGCCCTATTTCCAGCGCTATGCCGGGCGCACCTTCGTGGTCAAATACGGCGGCCACGCCATGGGCGACGAAAAGGCCGCGCGCGAATTCGCCAGCGATATCGTGCTGCTCAAAGCGGTCGGGATCAACCCGGTGGTGGTCCATGGCGGCGGTCCGCAGATCGGCGCGATGCTCGAGAAGCTCGGGGTCGAGAGCAGCTTCGTCGACGGGTTGCGGGTCACCGACAAGGCCACCGCCGAGATCGCCGAGATGGTGCTGTCGGGCGCGATCAACAAGCAGCTGGTGGGCTGGATCGCGGGTGCCGGCGGACGGGCCATCGGGCTGTCGGGCAAGGACGGCAACCTCGTCACCGCGACCAAGCTGACCCGCACCCGCAAGGATCCCGGCAGCCTGATCGAACAGGCGCTCGACCTCGGCTTCGTCGGCAGCCCGACGCATGTCGATACGACGGTGATCGACACCGTCAGCGCCAGCGGCATGATCCCGATCGTCGCCCCGATCGGCGCGGGCGAGGATGGCCACACCTACAACATCAACGCCGACACCTTCGCGGGCGCGCTGGCCGCGGCGCTGGGCGCGGCGCGCCTGTTCCTGCTCACCGATGTGGCGGGCGTGCTCGACAAGCAGGGCGCGTTGTTGTCCGATCTCACCCCCGCCGATATCGCCGCCTTGCGCGCCGACGGGACGATCAGCGGCGGGATGATCCCCAAGCTGGAAACCTGCGTCCACGCGGTGGAGGCGGGCTGCGAGGCGGCGGTGGTGCTCGACGGGCGGGTGCCGCATGCGATGCTGCTGGAATTCTTCACCGCCAGCGGCGCGGGCACGCTGATCAGGACCGCGGCCAATGGCGGCGGCGCGGGGCAAGAGGGCAGGACTTGAGACTACCGGACTTGAGACTACCGACTTGAGTCTGGCGCCGATCGTCTCGGCTCGATAGGACGGGCCGCAACTCACAAACGGCCCAAAAACGGACGGAACACGATGCAGGCGCTCTACACGATCTACGAAATCATCGCGATGCTGACCAATGTGCTGGTGATGCTGATCATCATCCAGTTCGTGATCGGCCTGCTGTTCG
>JAHJPT010000253.1 GCA_018819685.1 Alphaproteobacteria bacterium | reverse complement strand
TCGGACGAGGAGGTGGTGATCAAGCAGAACTGGACCGAGATCCGCCGCTTCATGTGGAATTACGTCGGCATCGTGCGCACCACCAAAAGGCTCGAGCGCGCCGCCCACCGGATCGCGCTGCTGCGCCGCGAGGTGGAGGATTACTACGGCAGCTTCCGCGTCACCACCGATCTGATCGAATTGCGCAATCTCCTGGAATCGGCCGATCTGATCGTGCGCAGCGCGCTCAGGCGCGAGGAGAGCCGGGGGCTGCATTTCATCCTCGATCATCCGCAGACCGACCCGGTGGCGCGCGATACCGTGCTGGTGCCCTGAAGGCGAAGGCTGCGCCCCGTCGCGATTGGGGTCCGCCCGGACGCATGCGCGGCGATTTCGCGGATAGAACGCCGCCTCCGCTCGTAGATCGGGTAGCCCCCCTACGAGGAGATATTCTATGTCCGCCCCCAAGAACCTGGCCGATTGCTACGCCCATGAACTCGCCGACAGCTGGTCCGCCAACGACCAGATGGAAAAATGCGTCCGCGATCTTGCCAATGCCGCGGGCGACGACAAGCTCAAGCAGCGGCTGACCAAATCCGCCGAGGGCATCGCCAAGCACACGCAATCGATCAAGAAGCTGCTCGAGGATTGCGGCGGTTCCGAGAAGGAGCATTGCAAGGGCATGGAAGGCCTCGTGAAGGAGGCGAACAAGCATGCGCTCGAAGCCGGTATCGAGGACGAGGATGTCCGCGACGTGGTGATCATCTCGCAGTTCCAGCGGATGTGCCACTACGGCATCTGCGGCTTCGGCACCGCCAAGGCCTTCGCCGAGGCGCTGGGCAAGAGCGACCATGTCTCCGAACTCGATCGCATCACCGCCGAGATCTACGACACCGACGACAACATGACCGATCTGGCCGAGCGCAGCGTCAACCTGCAGGCCAAACACGCCTGATCCGGAAGAGCTGAAAAGCACAAAGGGCGGGGCGCGCAGGCGCTCCGCCCTTCTTTGCCGAGCATCCGCCCGACGTCCTAGCTCACGGCTGGGTGCTTCTGCGGCCAACGCTCTCGAGATACTCTTCGACCGGTATCGCGTCTTCGTATCCTTCGTCGCCGGGTGCGAGACAATCTCCCGTCATGCTGACGGTCCCGAACATCCCTCCGCGAGACACATATTCTCCGGGCACCACCCGGTTGTCTGCACCTTTTTCGGCGCATACTCTGGCGAATTCCTTGCCGACCTCGTTTTTCGCGACAGCCACGCAGCCGCCTAGTCCGGCAGCTGCGACCAGGCCGACCATCACCATGGCGCGCTTCGTCAATTTTCGTTCGACCGATTGCATTCTTGTCCCTCGATAATGGCGTGGAATTTCCACCGTAGGCGATCTTTGATTCTTCGGCTCGCGTGCGGCGATGACCTCGTGGCCGCTCTTGTAATGGCCCAATCCCCGCCCAACAGCCCTAGAGACCCAGCAGGCGGCCGATCAGGATCAGTGCCATCGCTCCCAGAATGCTGCTCAGGCATCCCGGGCGGTCGAACCCTCCGCGCCCGCGATGGAACGCCAGTCCCGCCAGCAGCGACCCGCCCACTCCCAGCGCGATGGTGGTCAGCCAGCCCATCTCCACCTCGCCGGGATAGAAGAAGCGCGCCAGCGCCCCGATTATCAGCCCTGCCACGATGGCGCCGATGATGTTTAGCATTGGACATTCTCCCCCGGGTGCGGCGTATTGCGGGCAATCGGTTGTTTGCCGCGCAATGCATGCAAACCGCCGAACAGACAACGCATCAGGGAGGCTGCCTTGCCCAAGACTACTGCGAACGGCGTCGAGATTCATTACGAGGAACAGGGGGATCCGGCGAACCCGGCGATGCTGCTGATCATGGGGTTCGGCGCGCAGCTGACGCTGTGGCCCGACGAGCTGGTCGAGGGGCTGGCCGCGCGCGGCTTTCGCGTGATCCGCTACGACAATCGCGATGTCGGGCTGAGCCAGAAGTTCACCGGCCACAAGCCGCCCAGCCCCGCGCGGCAGGTGCTGATGGGCAAGATCGGGTTCAAGCCCAAGGTGCCCTACACGCTCGCCGACCTGGCCGACGACGCAATCGGTCTGCTCGATGCGCTGGGCATCGCCAAGGCGCATATCGTCGGGGCGAGCATGGGCGGGATGATCGCGCAGCATGTCGCCGCGCGGCATCCGACCCGCTGCCTGTCGCTCACTTCGGTATTTTCCACCACCGGCAATCCCAGGCTGCCCTCGGCCAAGAAGGAAGCGCTCGAGGCGCTGACCAAGCGGCCCGAGAGCACGGATGAAGCGGTGCTGGTCGAGCATGGCAAGTATCTCGCCCGCACGATCGGCTCGCCCGGCTATCCCACCCCCGAGGATCGCCTCCATGCGCGCACCCAGGCCTCGATCCGGCGCAGTCTCTATCCCGAAGGCCCGACGCGGCATCTGGCGGCGATTCTCCACGATGGCGACCGTCGCAAGATGCTGCGGACCATCGATCTGCCGACGCTGGTGCTCCACGGAGAGGCCGATCCGCTGGTTCCGGTCGAGGGCGGGCGCGACACCGCCGCCACGATTCGCGGAGCGCGGATCAAGACGATCCCTGGATGGGGTCACGATCTGCCACTCGAACTGGTCGACGACATCGCCGATGAGATTGCCGGCCACGCGAAGCAGGCGGTACCCGCCTAGGGTATGAAAATTTCGGGCGGCGATTCGATCGCTTCAAGCGCTGCGCCAAGCGCTTTTGCCCGCAAAAATTTTTTCCCGGATTCATTTTGGCTCTTGCGCCGGAGCGAACCCCAGCTTGGTCCACGCGTCGCGGCGTTGCAGCACTATAATACAGTCCGTGCGGATCGGCCCGGCCCGGCTTAATTCGGCATTCACCCTCTTGCGCGGACCTCGCTTCCGATTCAGTATCTAGTGGTTGGAATACGGGGGGTACCCACAAGACCTAGCGAAGGCGCGGTGCAGCACCCATTTCGGGTCATGCCCCGTCCGGGATGCGGTTCGGGGGACAAGACGGGGATAAGTTTTGATATCCCGGCGGTCCCGAACTGCTAGGCTGGGGCCTCTCGCCGAGTCGAACACGAGTCGAACACAAGCGGAACGGATCGCACCCTTCCGCAGCATGAAACGGTGGGGCTGCAATGGATTTCAGAAACGGGAACGATGGCGCGATGAACCTCGATGGCGAGACGCAGGAATTCGACGACGCGCAGGTTTCCGCCAACGCCGGTGCCAACGCTGACGCCGACACTGACGCCAACACAGGCACCCACGCAGCCACCAACACAAGCACCAACACAGACGATGCGAAGCTATCGGGAAGAGCGGTCGAAATGGAACGAAGCGATACAGGCAGCGAAGCCCTGATCGAGGATGGCGCCAGCCGCGCCGTGGCCGGTGCGTTGGCGCAGGCCGCCAGGACCAACGCCGCCAACGCCGCGGAAGCTGCGGCCGAGCACGACAGCAAGAAGATCCTCGACCGGCGGTTCGACATCGTCACCGATTCCGCGCGCGATGCGGAGCTGACCGAGTTCGGCAAGGAAACGCTCAACGATCGCTACCTGCTGCCCGGCGAGACCTATCAGGATCTCTTCGCCCGCGTCGCCGATGCCTATGCCGACGACCAGGAACATGCGCAGCGGCTCTACGACTACATCTCGCGGCTGTGGTTCATGCCCGCCACCCCGGTGCTGTCCAATGGCGGCACCCATCGCGGGCTGCCGATCTCCTGCTATCTCAACTCGGTCGACGACAGCCTCGAAGGCATCGTCAACACCTGGAACGAAAACGTCTGGCTGGCCAGCAAGGGCGGCGGGATCGGCACCTATTGGGGCAGCGTCCGCGGGATCGGCGAGCCGGTCGGCCTCAACGGCAAGACCAGCGGCATCATCCCCTTCGTGCGGGTGATGGATTCGCTGACGCTGGCGATCAGCCAGGGTTCGCTGCGGCGCGGCTCGGCGGCCTGCTATCTCGATGTCTCGCACCCCGAGATCGAGGAATTCCTCGAGATCCGCAAACCATCGGGCGATTTCAACCGCAAGGCGCTCAATCTGCATCACGGCGTGCTGCTGACCGACGCCTTCATGGAAGCGGTGCGCAGCGGCAGCGAGTTCGATCTGGTC
>JAHJPT010000252.1 GCA_018819685.1 Alphaproteobacteria bacterium | reverse complement strand
GGCGCTCTACACGATCTACGAAATCATCGCGATGCTGACCAATGTGCTGGTGATGCTGATCATCATCCAGTTCGTGATCGGCCTGCTGTTCGCCTTCAACGTGGTGAACAGCTCGAACGAATTCCTCGCCAGCTTCTACAATGCGATCAACCGCCTGCTCGAACCGGTGCTGCGCCCGATCCGCAATGTGCTGCCCAGCACCGGGGCGATCGACTTCTCGCCGCTGGTGCTGATCATCCTGCTCAACATCGTGTTGATCGTCCTCGGCTCGTTGCTGAGAGG
The DNA here is from genome assembly GCA_018819685.1 of Alphaproteobacteria bacterium. Taxonomy (GTDB): domain Bacteria; phylum Pseudomonadota; class Alphaproteobacteria; order Sphingomonadales; family Sphingomonadaceae; genus Qipengyuania; species Qipengyuania benthica. Next base: position 4,905 of record JAHJPT010000252.1, on the reverse strand, counting down.
CTGACGATGGCCGCCGAACGGATCGACGGGAAGGCTTTCGCCGCCGGCTTGCGCGAGCGGGTGGGCGCGCAGGCGGCGGAATTCGCGCGCGCTGCCGGGCGCAAGCCTGGGCTCGCGGTGGTGCTGGTGGGCGAGGACCCGGCGAGCCAGGTCTATGTCCGCAGCAAGGGCAAGGCCACGACCGAGGCCGGAATGAACGGCTTCGAGCATCGGCTCGAGGACAGCGTCGGGCAGGACGAATTGCTGGCGCTGGTCGCGGCGCTCAACGCCGACCCGGCGGTGGACGGCATCCTCGTCCAGCTCCCGCTGCCTGCGCATATCGACGAACAGGCGGTGATCGCCGCGATCGATCCCGACAAGGACGTCGACGGCTTCCATGTCATCAGTGCCGGGCGGCTCGCGGTCGGGCAGGAGGGCTTCGTCCCCTGTACCCCGCTGGGCTGCATGATGCTGCTCACCGACCGGCTCGGCGATCTGTCGGGGCTGGAAGCGGTGGTGATCGGCCGCTCCAACATCGTCGGCAAGCCGATGGCGCAGCTCCTGCTCGATGCCAATGCCACCGTCACCATCGCGCACAGCCGCACGAAGGACCTGCCCGATGTGGTGCGCCGCGCGGATATCGTGGTCGCTGCGGTGGGCCGCCCCGAGATGGTCAAGGCGGACTGGCTCAAGCCCGGGGCGACGGTGATCGACGTCGGGATCAACCGCCTGCCCCCCGGCGTGAGCGAGGGCGGGGGCGAGACCAAGGGGCGGCTGGTCGGCGATGTCGACTACGCCGGTGCGGGCGAGGTTGCGGGCGCGATCACTCCGGTGCCCGGCGGGGTCGGGCCGATGACGATCGCGGTGCTGCTGCGCAACACGCTGGTCGCCGCTTACCGCAACGAGGGGCTCGACCTGCCCGAGGGCACGCTGTGATCCGCGTCGCGGGCCTCGTCCTCTGCCTGACGCTCGCCGCTTGCGCCGGTTCGCCCCCGGTGCGCTATTCCGAGGGCTTCATGCGCGACGTCCGCAACACCGCCAATCCCAGCGACGTGGTCGCCACCGAAATCGCCTTCGCACGCGCGGCGCGAGAGGACGGGCAATGGACCGCCTTCCGCCGCTTCCTCGCCGATGGCGGGGTGATTCACGGACGCAACGGCGTGATCGACGCGGCGGGCTTCCTCGCCACGCAGAGCGATCCGCTGGTTCCGGTCCAGTGGACCCCGCTGGCGGTCTGGTCGAGCTGCGACGGGCAACTCGCGGTCAGCCAGGGCAAATTCGCCGAACCCGGTGGCAGCTGGGGCTATTACGTTACCGTGTGGGAACGCCAGCGCGATGGGACCTATCGCTGGACCTACGATATGGGCGCGCCCGACACGGCACTGACGCAGCGCGAGAACCGCGACCGCGAGCCCCAGACGGAGGACGAGTCCGTGATCGTCGTCCAGGCTATCCCGATGATCCAGGGCGAGGTGGCGGATTGCCGCACCGCCGACGCACCGCCGGCTGACCCTGCATGGTCCGATGCCCCCGGCGCAGCCTCGGGCGGCGGCATCTCGCGCGACGGGACCCTGACCTGGCGCTGGCAGCAGCGCGCCGACGGTCGACGCCTGTTCGCGGCGCAGCATTGGCGCGGCGGACAATGGCAGCCTGCGATCGACTTCGCGGTCACCGCCGATGGCAGGTTCGACCCGCAATGAACGAACTCTTCGTATCTGCCTTCATCACGCTGTTCGTGGTGATCGATCCGCCGGGATGCGCGCCGATCTATGCCGGGCTGACCAAGGGCGCGAGCGCGGCCGAGCGGCGCAACATGGCGATCCGCGCGAGCGTGATCGCGCTGGCGATCCTGCTCGGTTTTGCGCTGTTCGGCGAACAATTGCTCGGCGCGCTGCATATCCAGCTCGACAGTTTCCGCATCGCCGGCGGCTTCATGCTGTTCTGGATCGCCTTCGAGATGGTGTTCGAGAAGCGCACCCAGCGGCGCGAGGAACGCGCGGAAAAGATCGCCGCCTCCGAAGTCGAGGATGTCTCGGTCTTCCCGATGGCGATGCCGATGCTCGCGGGTCCCGGAGCGATCGCGGCGATCATGCTGCTGATGAACGAAGCGGACGATCTCAACGATCAGCTGATGGTTCTGGGGGCGCTGGCGACGGTTCTGGTGATCACCATGGTGGCGCTGGTCGCCGCCGGACCGCTGATGCGGCTGTTCGGAGACCGCGTCGAGGCGGTCGTCACCCGGCTGCTCGGTGTGCTCCTCGCGGCACTGGCGGCGCAATATGTGATCGACGGACTGAAGGGCAGCTTCGGGATTTAACGCATTCCCGGTCCATTCAGGCTTCCTCTCCTAGAGCTGCGCAACCCGTGGGAGTTTGTGCTTATGGTCCGTCTCGTTCTCCTGGGCATGGCGATCGCTTTGGGACTGCCTCTTCAGCCGGCGCTGGCCCAGCCTCTGGAACGTCTCGACCCCGCTGAATTGGAACGCGCCATCGGCGCGGGCAGGCTGGGCAGGATCGTCGCTCTCGCCGCAGAGCAGGGAGGCAAGACGGTCTATCGCAAGCGATTCGACGAAGGTCGGTTGGGAGATCCGGTCGACATCCGCTCCGCCGGCAAGTCGATCACCGCGCTCGCGGTGGGAGCCGCGATCGCGGATGGGCATCTGGCGGGAACGGATGTCGCGGTCTGGCCCTATCTCGGGCACAAGCGCGGGGAGCCTTTCGACTCCATCACCGTCGCGGATTTGTTGGGCATGTCCTCGGCGCTCGATTGCAACGACTGGGATCGCAAGTCGCCCGGGCAGGAAGAGAAGATGTACCGCACGCGCGCTTGGCGCGAATTCGTACTGGCGCTTCCTTCGAGAGCATATTCGCGGGACGAGCACGGTAGCGGTCCCTTCTCCTATTGTACCGCCGGAGTGTTCCTGCTCGGCCAGGTTGTGGAACAGGCGACGCAAGAAGCCTTCGATGGCTATGTTCAGCGTCGCCTCTTCGATCCGCTGGCCATCACGGGCGTCGTCTGGCGGCGTTCGCGCAGTGGCGAAGTCCAGTCGGGCGGGCAATTGACGATCGGGGACGACGCGCTGCTCCGCCTCGGTCGGCTCGTCCTCGAGAGGGGCGAGAGCAACGGCGAACGCATTCTCCCCGCGAACTGGATCGATACCATTCTGACGCCGCGGCACCGCATGGGAGAACATGTGTATTACGGCGATTTGTGGTGGTTCACACCGATTCCGACACCGGAAGGCTATGCCGGTGCGTGGATGATGAAGGGCAATGGAGGCAACATCGTCGCCATCGTGCCCGATTACGATGCGGTGCTCGTGGTGCAGGCCAGGAATTACAACGAGGACAGTGCCGAGCGGAACGCATTCGTGGCGCTGGCATCCATGCTATCCGCGATGGAACCGCGGACCGATCGCTCGCAGGACTGATCGCCTCACTGCAAGGTCACCTTGTCGTCGCCGCCATCGCGCAGCGCGAAGAACTGCATCAGCTGGATCAGCAGTTCGCAGCGTTCGGAGAGATTGTCCGCCTCGAGCAGCGCCTGCTTGGCGGCGACGTCGAACGGCGCGATCTGCGACACCCCGTTGATCAGCGCTTCGTCGTCGAGCCGTTCGACCGAATCCCAGTCGACGCTGTAGCCCTGAATGTCGGCGAAGCGGCGCGCCTCCTGCTCGAAGCCGGCGCGCTCGACGCTGGAAAGATAGGCATCGCGGGCATCGACGATCGGCTCGCCCTCGACCTGGCGAAAAGGTGTGGCGACATCGAGCTCGTGGAGCAGCCGGAAGCGGCTCTCGCCTTCGAGGATGAGATTGTAGCGTCCGTCGTCGAGCGCCTCGACCTCGCCGATCTTGCCGATGCAGCCGACCGAATAGAGCGGCGAACGGTCACCGCCGCGCAAGGGCTGGATCAGCGCGATCCGCCGGTCGCGCGCCAGCGCATCGCTGGTCATCGCGCGATAGCGTTCCTCGAAAATATGCAGCGGCAGTTGCAGACCCGGGAACAGGATCGCACCGGGAAGCGGGAAGATGGACAGCCGCATGCGCGCCGCTTCGCTCAGCCGAACAGCAGGCGCGAGAGTCGGCGACGGGTGGCGACCACCCACGGATCTTCCAGACCCACCGCCTCGAAGATCTGCAGCAGCTTGGCCCGCGCTGCGCCTTCGTTCCACTCGCGATCGGCTTCGATCATGGCGAGCAGCTCGTCCGCGGCGGCATCGCGCTGGCCGGCGGCGAAAGCGGCTTCGGCATAGGCGAGCCGGTCTTCCATCGCGCCGCCCTCAGCCTTCTCGCGCAGTGCGGCGAGCTCGCCTTCGTCGGGGGCATTGGCGGCCAGTTCGAGCGCGGTCTTGGCAGCGCCGAGCTGGGCATCCTCGACCAGCACGGGGTTCTGTTCGGCGGCGGTCAAAGCGAGGCGGGCTTCGTCGAGCCTCCCGGCTTCGACCAGTGCGCGGACCAGTCCGGCCTGCGCTGCGCCATTGTCGGGCGCCATCTCGACGACCTGCGCAAAGATGCCCGCCGCACGCTCGGCATCGCCATCGGCCAGCACCTGCTCGCCCATGGCGACGAATTGCGCCACGTCCTGCTGCTGCTTTGCTGCAGGATCGCCTGCGCCCTCGCCCAGCGGCAGCTTCTCCAGAAGCTGATCGAGCATCTGCTTGAGCTGGCTCTCGCCGCGCGCGTTCGTCAGATCGGCGACCGGCTGGCCCTGGAATATCGCATAGACCGTGGGGATCGAGCGGACCTGGAACTGGCTGGCGATGAACTGTTCCTCATCGACATTGACCTTGGCCAGCACCACCCCCTTGTCGGCATATTCGCCCGCGACCTTCTCGAGCACCGGGGTCAGCGCCTTGCACGGCCCGCACCATTCGGCCCAGAAGTCGAGGATGACGAGTTTCGACATCGAGGGTTCGACCACTTCGGTG
>JAHJPT010000251.1 GCA_018819685.1 Alphaproteobacteria bacterium | reverse complement strand
GTGATGAGCTGTTCCTTCACCAATCAGGTGCTGGCGCAGATCGAGCTGTGGGAAAACGACAACAAGTATGAGAACGACGTCTATGTCCTGCCCAAGCATCTCGACGAGAAGGTCGCCGCGCTGCATCTCGACAAGCTCGGGGTCAAGCTGACCAAGCTGACAAAGGTCCAGGCCGACTATATCGGCGTGCCGGTCGAGGGGCCGTTCAAGCCCGAGCATTACCGCTACTGAGGCTTCGAGTTTGGGGACCTGCCCGGGCTTGCACGACTCTAGGCCCGCGACCCTAAGCCATTGCATCGCCGTCCACTCGCGCATAGCTGGACGGCGATGCAATCCTCGCCCTTCTTGCTGACGCTGATCGGTCTGCTCCTCGCGCTGTGGACCGTCGCGGCGGGATGGATCATGATCCGCGCCAGCACGCGGGTGCAGGCCGCGGAAGGGACCAAACGCGCGGTGCGGCGGCTGTCGCGGATGATCGAAGACTCACCCGCGATCCCGCTGCTGGTGCGCGCCGATGGCCGCATAGAGGCGCCCGACCGGCTGGCCGGCTGGCTGGGTCTCGATGCAGTGCCGCAATATCTCAGCGAGCTGGCACCATCTGGAGCCGGAGGGCTGAGCGAAGACCAGCTCGAACAGCTCACCACCCGTGTCCGGCGCACGCAGAAGACTGCCGCACCCTTCCAGATGACGGTGAAGCCCAGAGGCTCGAAGCGGGCGCTGGCGCTGCGCGGATCGCTGGCCGATCCCAATGTTTCGCCCAGCGGTGCCGCGCTGGTCTGGGTGTTCGACCTTACCGAGAGCGAGGAAGAAGTCGCTGCGCTCCGCGAGGAGACCGCGCGTGCGCGCGAGGATTTCGGCGCGCTGGTCGGCCTTATCGAGGCAGCGCCGATGCCGATGTGGTTTCGCAGCCCGCAGATGCAGCTCAGACTGGTCAACACCGCCTATGTCGCGGCAGTCGGTGCGCAGAGCCCCGACGAAGTGGTCGCGAGGCAGATCGAACTCATCGAGACGGTCGACGGGGTTAGCGCCGCAGAAGTCGCGCAGCAGGCTGGCGAACGCCGCAAGCCGATCGAACGCATCGTCAGCGCCACGATCAAGGGCGCGCGGCGGACCATGCGCGTGACCGATCTGCCGCTGATCGGCGAGGGGATCGCGGGCTATGCGGTGGATATCGAGGAGATGGAGGAACAGGCGCGCGAGTTCCGTGCCTTCCGCGAGGCGCAGCGTTCGATGCTCGACCAGCTGTCGATCGGCGTGGCGCAGTTCGATTCACGCCGCCGGATGACCTTTGCGAACCAGCCGTTCCACCGCGTCTTTGCGTTGCCGCCGGGCATCGTCAACGATCGGACAAGCTTCGAGCAGATGCTGATGGTCGCGCGCGAGAACGGCCGCATCCCCGAGGTCCGCGATTTTCCCGCCTGGCGTGCCGAGCTGGGAGAATGGTTCCTTTCCGACGAGACGCAGGACGAGGCGTGGCCGCTGCCCGATTCGACCCATCTGCGGATCGTTGCGCAGCCGATGCCCGATGGCGGTTTGGTGATGATCGCCGAGGACCGCACCGAGCAGCTGGCGCTGTCCGCCACTCGCGACACGCTGTTGCGGACCCGGACCGCAACCTTCGACAATCTGTTCGAGGCGCTGGCGGTGTTTGCGCCCGACGGCCACCTCGAATTATGGAACCGGGGGTTCACAGGGGTGTGGGGCCTCGATCCCGAAGCGCTCGACGGGCACCCGATGGCGGAGGATCTGCTCGAGGCGATCGCCCAGCAACTCGCCGACCCCAAGCAGGTAGCCACGATCAACCTGGTGATCCGGTCGGCAACGCTCGATCGCAAGAAGAAGCAGGGCAATGTCCAGCTCAGCGACGGGCGGACGCTGGATTTCGCGAGTGTGCCGCTACCCGATGGCAATGGCCTGCTCACCGTGCTCGACGTCACCGCCTCGCGCCAAGCCGAGGAGGCCTTGCGCGAACGCAATCGGGCACTGGAGGAGGCCGATGCGGTGATGACCCGCTTCCTCGCCAATATGAGTTATGAGTTCCGCACGCCGCTGACCTCGATCGGCGGCTTCGCCGAATTGCTTACCAGCGGGGTGGCGGGCGAGCTGACGCCGCAGGCGCGCGATTATGCCGAGGCGATCTCGCTTTCTGTCGGCAAGCTGACCGAGCAGGTCGAGAACGTGCTCGACCTGTCGCAAAGCGAGGCGGGGTTGATGCCGCTTTCGAAGCAGAAGCTCGATCTGCTGCCGCTGATCACGCAGGTGGTGCGCAAACGCGAGGGCGCGATCGTCGATGCCGGCCTGACGTTGGATTTGCGCGGCAATCCCGGGAAGAAGGTCGAGGCCGATCCCCAGCAGATCCGCCGCGCGATCGCCCATCTGCTCGACAACGCCATCGCCGCCACTGCGCGCGACGGCAAGATCATGGTCGAGTTGCGGCAGAACAAGGCCGGGACCAAGATCACACTGTCGGACAATGGCCGCGGCATGACCCAGCACGAGCTGGCGCGCGCGCTCGAGGGCATTCGGCCGACGCGGGACGGCAAGGGGATCGAGCGGCGCCAGGGGTTGGGCATTCCGCTCGCGCGCCACCTGATCGAGGCGCATGGCGGCACGCTCGAGATCCACACCCGCAAGGGCGTGGGCACCAGCGCGACGATCACCCTGCCATGACGCTCGACCTGCCCGATCTTGCGGCGATGGAGCGCCTAGGCGAGCGTATTGCGGCAAAGTTGCGCGCCGGCGACGTCGTCGCGCTCTCGGGAGAATTGGGCGCGGGCAAGACCACGCTGGCGCGTGCCGTGCTGGCCGCGCTCGGCTATCGCGGCGAGGTTCCCTCGCCCACCTTCACCATCGTCGAGAGCTACGATAGGCTCGACCCGCCCGTCATCCACGCCGATTTCTACCGGTTCGAGCAGCCGCGCGAGGCGGAGGAAATCGGGCTGGAAGATTACCGCCATGGTGCGGCGCTGCTTGCCGAGTGGCCCGAGCGCGCCGGCGGGTTTGCGCAGGAGCCTGGCTGCCTCTCGGTTACGCTGGAAAAAGTGGGCGAGGCGCGGCGCGCCATTGTGGAAGGAGGCGGAGATTGGCAAGGCCGCATGCCATGAGTGAATTTCCCGACGGGCTCGAGCCTTTTATAGAACATGCCGGCTGGGGCGGGGCGACGGTCGTTCCGCTCCCGGGCGACGCGTCGTTTCGCCGCTATTTCCGCATTCATCGTAATGGTGAAACGGCGATGCTGATGCATGCGCCGCCGCCCGAGGAAGACCCGCGCCCGTTTCTCTATGTAGCGCGGTGGCTGGACGAGCACGGTATGCGCGCGCCGCGCATCATTGCGGAGCGGGCGCAGGAAGGTTGGGTGCTGACCGAGGATTTCGGCGAGCAGCGGATGCGCGAATGGCTCGACGAATACCCCGAGCAGGAGCAGTCGATCTACGCCGCGGCGGTGGATTCGCTGGTCGAGCTGCATCGCAAGCCCCCCGGCAGTTTCGAGCCCTACGATATGGCGACCTATCAACGCGAGGCGGGTCTGCTGACCGAGTGGTACTGCCCCGCCGCGGGCCTGTCGGTCGATGAGGAGGCTTATGCCGCCGCGTGGAGATCAGTCCTCGAACCGCTGTTGGCGCGTCAGAAGCCCGGCGTCACGGTGCTGCGCGACTATCATGCGGAGAATATCATGCTGCCCCCCGACGGCACGCAGGGTCTGATCGATTTTCAGGACGCGCTGATCGGGCATCGGGCCTATGATCTGGTCTCGCTACTGCAGGATGCGCGGCGCGAGGTTTCGCTCGAGCTCGAACGCGCGATGCTCGACCGCTATTGCGAAGCCGTCGGCGCAGACAGCGAGTTCGAGGCCGATTACGCGCGGCTGGGCGCGCAGCGCAACGCCAAGATTGTCGGCATCTTCACTCGCCTTGCGAAGCGCGACGGCAAGCCGCGCTATCTCGAATTGATCCCCAGAGTGTGGGCCGCAATGGAACGCGATTTGCGCCATCCGGCGCTGGGGCCGGTGGCGCGCTGGTTCGATTCCAACATCCCCCAGGATCTGCGCGACCGCTGCGGGGAGACGGTCTCGTGAACGGCTTGGCATCCGACACCGCGATGGTCATGGCGGCAGGGCTCGGCAAGCGGATGCGGCCGCTCACCGCCAGTCAGCCCAAGCCGCTGGTCCGGGTCGCAGGCAAGGCGCTGATCGACTACACCTTCGACCGGCTCGCCGATGCGGGAATCGCGCGCGCGGTGGTCAATGTCCACTACCTCGCGGATGCGCTTCAGGCGCATGTCCGCGACCGCCAAGCGCCCGAAGTGGTAATCTCCGACGAGCGCGAGGCGCTGCTCGAAACCGGCGGCGGGCTGGTCAAGGCGCGTGACGCCGGGCTGTTGCCCGACCCGGTGTTCTGCACCAATGCCGACAGCATCTGGCTGGACGGCCCGCGCAACGCCTTCGCCGATCTTTCGGCGGTGTGGGATGCGGAGCGGATGGACGCGCTGCTGCTGCTGGTACCGCACGATCAGACGCATAATTTCAGCGGGCCGGGCGATTTCTACATGGACGGCGGCGGGCGGCTGAGCCGCAAGCTGCCCTCGCGGATCGCGCCTTTCATCTACACCGGCATCCAGTTGCTGTCGCATCGCCTGCTGCGCGACCCGCCCGCAGGCAAGTTCTCGACCAATGTGCTGTGGGATCGCGCGATCGGCGAGGGGCGGCTCTATGGTGCGGCCTTCACCGGGCGCTGGATCGAGGTCGGGCGGCCCGGGCATGTCGCGAGCGCCGCCGAAGTGCTGCGGGGTGGCTGACGCGCGCCACCCGCAGATCTATTCGATCGCCGCGCATCGCGGCTTCGCTGATGCGCTGGTGGCGGGGCTGGTGCCGCGCTACCGCGAAGCGGAATTCGGACTGGCGCGGCTGACGCTGCTGCTGCCGAGTTCGCGCGCGCAGCGGATCGTCACCGAAGCCTTCATCCGCCATGCCGGCGAGGAGGACCGTGCCGGACTGCTGATGCCGCGCATGGCGGTGGTCGGCGATCTCGATCTCGACGAGACGCTGGGGGCGCTGCTCGACCCGCTCGGCGCGCCCGATATACCGCGCGCGATCGATCCGACCCGCCGCTGGCTGGCTCTGGCGCGACTGATCGGCGAGGAAATGGGCAGCGATGCCCCCAAGGGGGCGACGCTGCTGCGGCTGGCGCGCGAGACCGGGGCGACGATGGATCGGCTGCTGGTCGAAGGCATCGGTCCCGAAGAGCTCATTGGCGACAACGTGCTGCAACTGGTGGGTGATCTCTCGGCGCATTGGCAGGCTTCGTTGCGGACTTTTGCGCGGGTGCAGGCGCGCTGGTTGGCCTGACTCGGCGAGGAGGGCGCGGTCGATACGGCGGCCCGCCGAAACCGGCTGTTCGCACACGCAGCGCGTCGCTGGCGCGAGACGCAGCCGACGACGCCGATCGTCGCCGCCGGGGTCACGAGCGCGGCACCCGCGCTCGCCGATCTGCTGCGCGTTGTCAGCGAACTGCCCGATTGTGCGGTGGTGCTGCCCGATCTCGATCTGTCGCTGACGGATGCGGTGTGGGACGAGCTGGGGCGCGCGGGCGCGGCACCCCAGCCGGGCGCCGAGCCCTTCGGGCGCGGAGATGCGGTGGCGCATCCGCAATACCATCTCAAGCTGCTGCTGAACCGTATGGGGGTGGCGCGCGAGGAGGTTCAGCCTTGGCACCGCAAGGGGCTCGCCGCCGCTTCGCCCGAGCGCAGCCATGCCATCTCCAAGCTGTTCCTGCCGCCGATTGCGAGCCGCGAATGGGTCGATCTGCCCGCCGACAAGCGCCGCCTGTCCAACGTCCGCATCATGCAGGCCGCCAATCCCGAGGAGGAGGCGCAGGCGATCGCACTGCTCGTGCGCGAGGCGCTGGAGACGCCCGAAAAGCGCATCGCGGTGATCACGCCCGACCGCGCGCTGGCGCGGCGCGTGGTCCATCATCTGGCGCGCTGGGAGATCGTCGCCGATGATTCGGCGGGTCGCCCTCTCTCGGACACCGCCGCCGGGCGCCTGCTGCTTTTGCTGGCAGAGGTCGCCGCCAAGGGCGCGGCGCCGGTAGCCATGATGGCGCTGGCGATGCATCCGCTGGTGCATGGCGGAATGGATCGCCGCGAATGGCTGGCGCAGGCGCGGATCGTCGAGCACGAATTGCGCGGGCCGCGTCCGCGCGAGGGGCTCGAACCGCTCGACGATCTGGTGGCGAAGCTGGGCAAGCATTCGGCAGGGCTGGCCGAGTGGTGGAGCGCGCTGCGCTCGGCGCTGGTGCCGCTGGTGGAGAGTGCGGGCTC